>JBCDFK010000211.1:0-4897 GCA_039178065.1 Pseudomonadota bacterium
AAGCTCTCAACGCGTGCATCGATCAATCCGTCTCGAAACTGATTCAAGTACAAGATGCCCGACATGAGCAAAGCCAGCGCTGCCAAATTCAAGAACAGAATACGGCGCGTGATGGATGAAAAGAGATAATGTCCAAAAATGCGCCTGATGGGCAGAAATACGGGCGCAAAAAATCGTCGAAGCGGAGAAGCGCCGCCTCTTTCCTTTGCGGGAATGTTTACGTCCGTATCAACGGCCATACCTAGTTGGCCCCTTGCCCTGCCGTCCGCTGGCCCAAATGTTAACCAGCACTCGTGTCCGCTTAGACTATGCTTCGCGGAACCGATAGCCGACGCCATAAAGCGTTTCAATCATCTCAAAGTCATCATCGACGACTTTGAACTTCTTACGCAAGCGTTTTATATGGCTATCGATTGTACGATCATCAACATAAACTTGGTCATCATAGGCCGCATCCATAAGCGCATCGCGGCTTTTGACAACGCCGGGGCGCTGCGCAAGCGCATATAGAATCAAGAATTCTGTCACCGTTAGCGTGACCGCTTTGCCTTTCCATTCACAAGTGTGGCGTTCTTGATCGAGAACCAGATTGCCGCGCACTATGGTTTGCGCGGCGCCCGCTGCACCAGGCTTTAGCTGTATTTCTCTGGCTGCAGTCCGACGAATAATCGCCTTTACACGCTCGATAAGCAGGCGCTGGGAAAATGGTTTGGTGATGAAGTCGTCAGCACCCATTTTGAGGCCAAATAACTCATCAATCTCATCGTCCTTCGATGTAAGAAAGATAACCGGCAGGTCCGATTTTTGCCTCAAGCGACGCAAAAGCTCCATGCCATCCATTCGCGGCATTTTAATATCGAAAATAGCAAGATTTGGTGTTTTGGCCAAAAGGCCGTCTAGCGCAGATGCTCCATCGGTATATGTCTCCACCCGAAAGCCTTCCGCCTCCAATGCTATCGACACAGACGTGAGTATGTTGCGGTCATCATCGACCAACGCAACCGTTTGCATGCTAAAATTCTCCCCAGCCATGGAGCGTATTCCCTTCTGTATTTATTCGAGCCCTAGGGAAAACGCGCAAAGTCAGGTCAAATTGTGGCACAGAAATATTTTGCTGTCATGCTTGGTTAATCGCCGTACCCAGATTCTCGCGCGGCACAAAACAGCACGTCCTTTTCTGTATGCTTGTATGGCAGCTTTAATCTAAAGCCAATTTAAAACGATTGAAACGATTTTTAAACTTTTTAAACGATTAAATATTTGAGTTTATTACGCAATTCTGGTTTGGCCTTTGAACCGCGTTACAATTCTGTGACACGGCGCGCAGACCTTGCGCTCTTATATTTACACCGAGGAGATCTGGTGATCGTTATGAAAACAACCGGCATATTTAATACAGCCCACAGCTTGGAGAAAAATGGGATCGCAGGCGCTGCCGCGGCCTATTATAACCTGCATGCAGCGGCATTGTATGAATATGCGGTCAAAAACAACGAAGCACAGATCACAGCGCATGGCCCATTGGTTGCTGCAACCGGTGATCACACTGGGCGTTCTGTCAAAGATAAATTCGTCGTGGCCGATGGCAAAGTCGACGATCATATTTGGTGGGACAACAATTTGCGTATGGAACTGTCAGATTTTGACACCCTACATGCCGATATGTTGGCCCATGCGGACGGCAAAGAACTATTTGTACAAGATTTGATCGGCGGCGCTGATGCCAAAAATTCGATCAAAACGCGCGTTATCACCGAAAAGGCTTGGCATTCGCTCTTCATCCGCAATTTGCTTATCAGACCTGCGACCGAAGAATTAGCCGATTTCGTCAATGAGATGACTATCATCGACATGCCGTCATTCAAAGCTGACCCTGCAAAGTATAATTGCCGGTCTGAAACTATCATCGCCGTGGATTTAACCCGCATGATCGTGCTGATTGGCGGCACCGAATATGCTGGCGAGATGAAAAAATCCGTCTTTACAGCGCTCAACTATTTGTTGCCAGCCAAAGGACTGATGCCAATGCACTGCTCAGCAAATGTTGGGCCCGATGGCGATGCTGCGATATTCTTTGGTCTGTCAGGCACAGGCAAAACCACGCTTTCTGCTGATCCTAATCGTACACTCATCGGCGATGATGAACATGGTTGGGGACCAGATGGTATTTTTAATTTTGAGGGCGGTTGCTATGCAAAAGCCATCAACCTTTCGGCGGAAGCTGAACCGGAAATCTATGCAACTGCAGAACGATTCGGCACCGTGATGGAAAATGTTGTGCTGGATGAGAACCGCGTTCCGGATTTTGCTGATGGATCGCGTACGGAAAACACACGCATTGCATATCCATTGGACTTCATTCCAAATGCAAGCAAATCAGGCAAGGCGGGTAATCCCAAAAATATTATCATGCTTACGGCCGATGCTTTTGGTGTGATGCCGCCCATTGCAAAATTGACGCCTGCGCAAGCAATGTACCATTTCCTATCCGGTTACACAGCCAAGGTGGCTGGCACGGAGCGCGGCGTCACCGAACCCGAGGCAACATTTTCAACCTGTTTTGGCGCACCGTTCATGCCGCGTCATCCATCTGAATATGGGCGCCTGCTGCGGACACTTATTGCCGAAAACAATGTCAATTGCTGGCTGGTCAATACTGGCTGGACCGGCGGCGCATACGGCGTTGGAAATCGGATGCCTATTAAGGCAACACGTAGATTGCTTAGCGCTGCGCTCAATGGCGAACTTGATCACACCGATATGCGCATAGACACCAATTTCGGTTTCACGGTGCCTGAAGCGGTTGAGGGTGTTGATACGGAAATATTGAACCCGCGCGATACATGGGTCGACAAAGCTGGCTACGATGCGCAGGCGGCGAAACTATCGGCGATGTTCCGCGATAATTTCGAGAAATTCTCTAGCCATGTTGATCTTGAGGTCAATGATGCTGCGCCTCGATTTCTAGAAGCTGCGGAGTAATCCTCACACGCTCCTTAGCTAGGCGGCGCAGCGATGCGCCGCCTTTTTCGTTTGCCCATCCGCGCTTTCGCAGTAAATAGAGATATGTCTGACGAAGCACCCACTATTGCACTTCAATACTCTTATCGCGATGAACAAGAAATCCGCGAACGCAGTGCCGCATTTGCAAAGATGATGGCCGCGCGCAGAACGGTGCGAGACTATGCATCAATACCAGTGCCACGAGACATTATAGAAAATTGCATACGGACTGCCGGCTCGGCACCGTCTGGCGCCAACCAACAGCCCTGGCATTTTGTCGCTATTTGCGACCAAAAAACAAAGTCGGCTATAAGACAAGCGGCAGAAGAAGAGGAACGCGCCTTTTATGCGGGCCGCGCCGGTGACGAATGGCTCAGTGCGCTTTCTCATCTTGGGACAAATGATCAAAAACCGTTTTTGGAAACTGCGCCTTGGCTGATCGCTATTTTTGCCGAACGTTTTTCGGTCGATGCAAATGGTGAGAAAACCAAAAATTACTATGTGCCAGAATCAGTCGGCATTGCGACTGGATTTCTGATCGCAGCGCTACATGAAGCTGGGTTGGCAACGCTCACGCACACGCCAGCGCCAATGAGTTTTCTACGAGAGATTTGCAAGCGTCCAGAAAATGAGAAACCAATTATTCTTCTCGTTGTCGGCTATCCGTCAGACGATGCCCACGTACCAGCGATTGAACGTAAAGAGCTAAATCAAATCACAAGTTGGATTGATTGAGGCCATGTCTTCGCGCGATCTTGAAATTCGGCACAATAAGATTGTCCCTGGCTGGGCGCTCAGCGAGAATTTTGTCTTGGCGGGCGGTCCCGGCGGACAGAATGTCAATAAGGTGGCAACCGCTGTTCAATTGCGGTTCAACGCCATTGCGGTGCGGGATCTATTCACCGAGCGCCAATATGCACAGCTAATTAAATTAGCCGGCACAAGAGCAACCAAAGCCGGCGAGATTCTCATCGAAGCATCAAAGTATCGAGCACAAGACAGAAATCGTGAAGATGCGCGTGAACGGCTCAAAGAGCTGATCATAAAAGCATTAGCGCCACCACCGCCACCGCGACGGAAAACGAGACCAACGCGTGGTTCGGTCGAACGCAGACTCAAAGCCAAGTCTGGCAGAGCTATGATCAAGAAGACGCGCGGGCCGGTGAGAAACGATGATTGAGTGCGTTATATTCGATATGGATGGCACGCTTGTTGATAGCGAGCGGCTTATGATCCGCGCCATGTCGGAGCTCATTCCGCAAATCACGCTATCTGATGATGAGCTCATACGAAAATATGGCGGGCAGCAGCTCACTCAAACTTTCGCGCAAATTGAACAGACTTATGATTTTATATTGCCGGATAATTTCGAGGCAACTTATCGAAGCCGCGTCGCCGAACTTATTGAATCGGAACTCACAGCATTTGAGGGCGTTCATCAGGCTTTGACCGAATTGGATGTACCCATTTGTCTCGCGACCAACGCACCACTTACGAAAGTGAACCAGGTTTTACTGACAACCAAGTTGACGGGCTTTTTTGAAGACAGATTATTCAGTGCTTATCAAATCGGCGCTTGGAAACCGGAACCGGATTTGTTTTTGCATGCGGCCAAACAAATGCGCTTTGAGCCGAACCAGTGTTTGGTTGTTGAAGATAGTATCTTTGGCATTCAAGCAGGTCTTTCTGCCGGGATGCAGGTTCTGCAATATTGCGGAGCACATGGGGATGTACTGCACCACAATTTTTTCCGCCAATATTCTGAATTCAATGCGCTGGTTCAGTCGGGCTAGTGATTATTGGAATTACGAAACGCTGCGCGTAAACGCCGCCGTCACCCTGACAGCGTTTGTTACAAACGACCAAACAGTAATCGCGCTCACTCAAACCAAAT
>JBCDFK010000212.1:0-4879 GCA_039178065.1 Pseudomonadota bacterium
GCAGTGAGCTATCAGATAAAAATACTGGAAGAACGCGTTGGCGCACCGCTATTTGTTCGACAGGCGCGCGGCGTAACTTTAACTGATGTTGGTCGGAAATTTGCGCACCGTGCAACCGAAGCAATGGATATTTTGAGCGATGGATTTTCCGAAGCAAAGGGATTGTCGCAGGAGACCTTGTCGGTAAGCGTAATACCTACATTTGGTACAAATTTTCTTGCTCAGCACCTTGGTGCATTCCAAATGGCCAATCCAGATATTGCAGTACGTTTGGAGGTTAATGAGGGGATCGTCGACTTTACTGATGGGGTAATCGACGTTGCCATTCGCGGTGGCGAGGGCAATTGGCCGGGGCTTCGCAGTTATCTGATTATGCCCATACACTTCACGCCCATTCTTAGCAGTGAACTGGCTGAGAGTATTGGCGGCGTGCATGTGCCAAAGGATCTGCTAAAGCTCCCGATACTGTCGCCCGCCGATCCCTGGTGGTTGTCGTGGTGCCAAGCGGCGGGATTGGAAACACCAGACTTAGATGGTCGCCCTTATCTTCGCATGGGGCCTCAGATTCTAGAGGCAAATGCCGCAATAGCCGGGCAGGGTATTGCGATGCTCACACCGGCATTTTTCAAACAAGAACTATCAAGCGGCCGACTTATTCAACCATTCGAGCTGACCTGCGACGACGGTTTCGCCTATTGGCTGGTTTTCCCTGATCGACATAGACATTCCCAAAAGATCCGAAAGTTCCAGAATTGGCTACAAGAAGTCACCAAGGACTTTCGGACATAGATGCGCAATGGACGATCAAAATCCTTGCTGCGGCACGAACCAGCGCCCAAACATTTGGTCTCAGCTTAAAGTAATTCGTCGAGATTGCGCTCAAAAATAATTAAACAGGATTTCTGTCGGCCAACCATCGGCGGGTAGGTCGTTTTTCCGCTGCAAGTCCCGAACAGCGCCGCGCGTACCGGCACCTAATATCCCGTCTGCTTTACCCACATCATAGCCTAGAGACGTCAAATTCTGCTGCAGCAATTTCATGCGATCAGCTGTCAATCCGCCATGATTTTGGCCAGCATTGTAGATTTTCGCGCCACCGAGCCTCGTACCAAAATAACCGGCGGTCAGCACATAGGTGAGCGACTGGTTCCACTCGAGCAATATCGAGAAATTTGGATAGGCCAGGAATGCGGGACCTGTACGCCCCATCGGTAAAATCAAGCTGGCTTCCAGTTCTGTTGAAAGCGCGCCTTCACGAGCACTAACACCGCGCGCCTGCCATTCAGAAACCGGTAGTCGCTTATGCAATCCGGAATCGAACCATTCCATTTGGCCGGGCACGATGACCTCTTGCAACCATGGTTGGTTTGCCTGCCACCCCAACGATGCAAGGAAGTTGGCTGCCGTCATAATTGCATCGGGCGCTGATGTTTTGAGCGTAACTGCGCCATCACCATCACCATCGCGACCCTTGGTCAGATAATCCTCAGGCAGCACCTGAATTTGGCCGATTTCACCCGCCCATGCGCCCTTCACATCAGGTGGCACAATGCCTTGGTCAATCAGCTTTGCCAGCGCAACCAATTGCGGTCGGAAAAGTTCAGGTCTCCGGCAGTCATGTGCCAGGGTCGCGACCGCATTCAGTGTCAGAAAGTCACCCTGGACAGCTCCATAATCGGTCTCAAAGGCCCAAAACGCAGTAATGATTTCAGGTGCAACGCCATATTCACCGCGCGCGCGTTCAAACACATTGGCATATTTTTTTAAATTGGCGCGACCATTGTCGATACGGTTTTGGCTAATTAATCGACGAGAAAAAACCAAAAAATCTAGAGTGAAAACACCCTGTGCACGGTCTCTCTTCAGCACATCCGGATTGACGCTAGCAACACTAAGAGTCTCGAGTCCAAGCCCGGAGACACCCGCGGCTCTTGCCTCTTCGACAACACCACTCCGCCAGGCCGAAAAGTCTCCACCGCAGGCCGCAGTTTCCTGTGCTTGCGCACTTGCCACGCTTGCGCATAGTGCAGCGCCCGCCAGCAATATTGCTTTGGATAGTTTCATCTAAAATCTCCCACCTTGGACCTGCTATTTGGTCGCTTTCTTAAGCCAGTCGCTCCATTGTGAGCGCGAGCCTGCAAACACGTTGATATCTATATCGCCCTTTACGTCTTTCATTCGACCGGTGCCGGTATATTGCCAAAAAACCCAGTCGCGACCCGGATATGTGATTTTGGGGTGGGCGGCGACAGAGCGAAGCCAAAAGACATCGTCTTTGAAATGGCCTTCAAGATTTTCCCTATGAAAATCGACAGTTGTGTAGATAATCGGACGCTTGCCATAGTGCCGCTTGATCATCCGCATGAAAATTTCCATTTCCTTGCGTACGGTGGCAGCTGGCGGCCGCAAGCGACAGCTAGGCGATTTTGGGTTCCATTCCATGTCCAATACGTGGGGCAGGGAACCGCGCGTCCGCGGCACATTTCTTATAAACCACTGCGCCTGCTTTTTCGCCGATGTACAAAAATAGTAGAAATGATAAGCGCTCGATGGAATGCCAACACGGCGTGCATCATGCATGTTTTGGGCAAATTTTTCGTCCAGCCGATCACCGCCCTCGGTCGCTTTAATAAATGCGAATTGAATGTCATTGCGTTTGATCGCCTGCCAATTGAGGTCGCCTTGATACTTTGAAACATCGACCCCATGGATTGGTTTGCTGTGCGGCGCACCACCTTCCCACTCATGAACCGGATCGCTATCGCCATATTTGTGCTTGCTGCCAATTGCGCTCGATGTGAACTCATAGTCCACAGAAGTGCAGCCAGCGACCATAAGCAATGCACCCAATGCCGCCACAAAAGAAGACTTATAAATCAACGATTCGAAACCTCGCTTTAGACCCCCAACAACAAATAGGGCAGTGTTTTGACCAAGTCAGGGCAAAAATCTAAAAACTGACCCAACGTCTTACTAGTGTTTTGCCCCATTCAACGTCCCTCTTGACGCTTAGCAGCCTTCAGTTAAGCCTATATTAACCATGGAAACTCAACGAGGACTAAGCCCGGATGCTGCGTAAGATATCAATACTGATTGTTGTCTTGGCGGCGGTTGCACTAGCCTGGCTCACATTCGCACCGCCAGAGCTCATTCGCGTTGGTGCAAACTACACCGCAAAGATGATTTGCTCCAATCTGGTGCTTGCAAATCGCGACCCATCAGAGGTCCTGCGTGAGGATGTGCAAGCGCCCGGCCATCCACTCCTCAGATTAATGCGTTTCAGTGTTGATGAAAGAGGCGACTACACCGTGGTGCGAACCGGACTATTTGGTTTCATCGGAAAGGGCCTGGCATTTGGAAACAGCGACAGAGGCTGCACAACCATACCTGATCCCAGATTTCTTGGCCTGGCCAGCGCCGCTCCATCTTTCACCAAAGCTGAGATTGAACTGCCAAACGGCTTGTGGCCTGTGGGCAACCAAGTGGTACTGCCAATCAACCCAGAGCTAGATGCCGTTCTTAATGATGCCGAATTGAGCGGCGAGGGCATGCGTGCGATTATCATCGTAAAAGATGGAACCGTTATAGCTGAACGCTATGGCACAGGGTTTGATGCCGAAACACCATTGCTGGGCTGGTCGATGACAAAAACAGTGACAGCTACGCTTGTCGGCGCTGCCCTCCAGAAAGGGCTTGTAGAGCTCGATGCACCGGTCCAATTCAACAAATGGCGCCGCGATGATCGGGCCGCCATCCGTCTGTATGATTTGATGGGTATGGCGTCTGATCTCAAATGGAATGAAGGCTTTGGGTCGGTCTCAGATGTCACGCGCATGCTATATCTCGAGCGTGATATGGCTGAATTTGCATCAGAAAGTTCCATTGACGATGCGACCCCAGAACCAACCGGCGACATATTCCAGTATTCTTCAGGCACGACCGTATTGATTTCGAGATATCTGCAGGATGCAATTGGCGACGAAACACTCGTGGGTGCGTTTCCGTCACACGCATTGTTTGAGCCTATTGGAATGGCCAGCGCAGTATTTGAGACAGATTCAAGCGGTACATTTGTTGGTTCCTCTTATCTTTACGCAACAGCGCGTGATTGGGCCAGATTTGGGCAACTGCTCTTACAGCGAGGCGTTTGGAACGGCCGGTCAGTTTTACCGACGGGCTTTGTCGATTGGATGACAGATCCGCATCCAGCTTCAAACAACAGATATGGTCGCGGACAAATCTGGTTAAAGCCGCCGCAAGAACCACCAAGTGTACCGCAAAGCGAGTTGCCCGCGGGTACATTTTGGGCTTCTGGTCATGATGGACAATCAATTGCGGTCATTCCGGCAGAAAACTTAGTGATTGTTCGCTTGGGTCTAACACCCTCGAATGTGGGCTACAGGCCCGGGCAACTAGCCGAAGCAGTTATAAGAGCGGTAAAGTAACTTATGAGCGATTCTGTTATTCCATTCTCACTTGTCGGTATCGACCATGTTGTCTTTCTGGTCGATCATATGCCCAAGGCACTCAAATTCTATGAAGAGGTGCTGGGCGCTCGGATTGGCTATTCCTATCCCACGCTTGGCATGGAACAAGTATGGTGCGGCGCGGCACTGATCGTTTTGTGGGACACAACTCATGAGGGCGCTAAAAGTGCAGTGCCGCCAGTATCGGGCGGCCGCAATGTCGATCACATTTGTATTGCTACGACCATTTTCGATCATGATGAAATGCGCGATCATCTAAAACAGCACAATGTCGAAATTGAACGCGAGGCAATGCATGGAGGCGCGCGGGGAATGGGCCATTCGGTTTATATCCGCGATCCGTTTGGCAACAAGCTCGAGCTCAAGGGTCCTGCCGAATACCCAGATGGAAA
>JBCDFK010000213.1:0-4851 GCA_039178065.1 Pseudomonadota bacterium
AAAGTTCTTGCAGAACGCGATCCATCAAATCTGCCATGGGGCGAGATGGATATCGACGTGGTAATGGAATGCACCGGCATTTTCACCGCGAAAGAAAAAGCATCGCTGCATCTGCAAGCAGGTGCAAAACGTGTGCTTGTTTCGGCGCCAGGCGCCAATGCTGACAAGACCATTGTTTATGGTGTGAACCATGAAGCGCTGACATCAGACGACGTCGTTGTTTCTAACGCATCATGTACAACCAATTGCCTGTCACCAGTTGCTTATGTGCTCAACAATGAAATCGGCATCGAGAAAGGAATGATGACAACCATCCATTCCTACACAGGCGATCAGCCAACACTCGATACAATGCACAAGGATTTGTACCGCGGTCGTGCGGCAGCATTGTCGATGATCCCCACATCAACGGGCGCTGCTAAAGCCGTTGGCCTTGTTTTGCCAGAACTAAATGGCAAGCTAGACGGCTTTGCCATCCGCGTGCCTACGCCCAATGTGTCAGTGGTTGATTTGAAATTCGTTGCAAAACGCGAAACTTCAGCTGAAGAAATCAATGAACTCATCCGCAATGCGGCTGATGGCGCACTTAAGGGTATTCTTGGTTACACTGATGAAAAGCTGGTTTCATCAGATTTCAATCACGATCCGCATTCATCTATTTTCCATTGCGATCAAACCAAAGTTATGGAGGGCACTTTGTGCTCAATTCTAACCTGGTATGACAATGAATGGGGCTTCTCAAACCGTATGGGCGATACAGCAATTGCCATGGGTAAATTGATCTAAGATATTCAGATATTTGAAGATAATCACAGCCGCCGGGAACTTTCCGGCGGCTTTTTTGTCAAACGGCAATGCCCCTAGACTGTGGCCTGGCCAACCGTTAATTTGCAGCCATGCAAAATGGGCCCCTTCTATTCATTGTCATCGCGATTGCATTGGTTGCAGCCATGCTGATCATATCGCGGCTCATGCGTAAAACTGCGCAACGCCCCTTGCCTGGTTCATCTGAACGTCGCAATGGTGGCACACATTGGTTCGCCCATCGTGGCAAACATGATGATGATTTTGAGGGAGACGGCGATCTATGAACGCTGATGAAATAAAACCGCACTCCGATGCGCAGGCATTGCTGGATTTCTGGTTCGTCGACCATACCGAAAAGGATTGGTACGGCGGCAAATCGGAATTCGATGCAAAAGTCAGTCAAAGATTTCTACTCACTTTGAAACGCGCAGAGCGGTGCGAGTTGTTTGAGTGGCGCGACACACCAAAGGGGCGCCTAGCTGAAATTATTATTTTAGATCAATTCTCACGCCAGCTTTATCGTGGCTCCAGCGATGCGTTTAAAAACGATGCAATGGCCCTGTCTCTTGCCCAGGAAGCGGTGGCCGGTGGCCACGATATGAGTTTGGACCAGGTCGAACAGGAATTTCTCCTTATGCCATATATGCATTCTGAAAGTGCAGTGGTTCACCTTGAGGCTCTAAATCTATTCCGCAAGCTGAGCGAAAAAAGCTACGAATATGAACAAAAGCACTACGAAGTTATCAAACGCTTTGGCCGCTACCCCATGCGCAATGAAGCTTTGGGGCGCACATCAACACCCGATGAAGTCGCCTACATCGCAGAGCGTGACGGCAGAATGTTTTAGCGCTAAAGCAGACCTAGACTTTTGATATTTTACAAGATTCAAAATTGATTAAACCGGAATAGAAGCCTCATTATGACTTTCAAAACACTCGATGATCTACCTGAAGATGCAACCGGCAAAATTGTGCTGGTGCGTGTTGATCTCAACGTACCCATGGCCGACGGCGTGGTCACAGACACGACCCGTCTTACGCGCGTTACGCCCACCATCGAGGAGCTTTCATCAAAAGGCGCAAAAGTTGTATTGCTCGCCCATTTTGGAAGACCCAAAGGCCAAGTTGTTCCAGAGATGAGCTTAAAGCCGATCGCTCAGGCACTGGAAGAAGTCCTGGATCACCGGGTAGATTTTGGAAGTGACTGCATAGGAGAAATCGCCGCCAAAGAAATCGAAGAAATGGCTTCTGGCGATGTCGTCTTGCTTGAAAACACACGCTTTCATGCGGGCGAAGAAGCGAATGATGATGGCTTTACCAAACAGCTCGCCGCCAATGCAGATATCTATGTCAACGATGCGTTTTCTGCGGCGCACCGTGCGCATGCATCGACAGAAGGCCTAGCGCGCCTACTCCCGGCCTATGCAGGGCGCACCATGCAGGCTGAGCTTGAAGCGCTTAATCAAGCACTCGGAGATCCAATGCGGCCTTTGGGTGCGGTTGTCGGCGGCGCAAAAGTATCCACGAAAATCGATCTCTTGGAGAATCTCGTCAACAAGCTCGATGTGCTAATCATCGGCGGCGGCATGGCGAATACCTTCATTGCAGCAAACGGCGCCGAAATGGGCGCTTCGCTGCAAGAAGCAGACATGCATGACAAAGCGAAAGCAATCATGACCGCGGCCGAGAAAAACAACTGCCGTATTGTGTTGCCGATTGACGGTCGTGTAACAACAGAATTCGCCGCCAACGTCCCAGTCGAGATGGTTGACTTTGACAGCAACACAAAGCTCAGCCCTGAACAAATGTCGCTCGATGCTGGCGATTCAGCGATCAAGAACGTGATTGCTGAGTTTGAAAAACTCAACACGCTGATCTGGAATGGACCTTTTGGCGTTTTTGAAATGCCACCCTTTGATACCGCGACGATGGCAACTGCAAAAAGCGCAGCGGAGCTCACCAAAACCGGTCGCTTGATTTCAGTGGCTGGCGGCGGAGATACCGTGTCGGCGCTCAATCAGGCAGGCGTCGCTGATGACTTTACTTATATCTCAACTGCCGGCGGCGCCTTCCTGGAATGGATGGAGGGCAAAGAATTGCCGGGCGTAAAAGCGCTTCAGGACGCCGCCTGACTTAGTTGGAAGTAGATCGAAGAATTGAGCAGTCAAAATACTGATCGAACAGAACCAACCTTACGCGGTTGTCTGCATAACGTAAGGCGGCATCACCAATATGGGGTATGACCGCCAGAATTGAGCAAATTCTATGCGTCAAATAGTTGCTTCACTCTGGGCAAAATATGCGGCCAGGCGGTAAAAAATAGTATTTGGCCGGTATTCTCCACCACCTGCATTTTGATGTGATCCATCCCTGCAATGATTTCATTGACCGTGTCGAGCGGCGATTGGGGGTCTTGATCTCCCTGAAAGAGCTCAATGGGAACAGGGCAATCTCGCAAACTGTCGATCCAATCATCTTCGTGATCGATCACTTCAAGCGAAAAAGCCTTATGCGCAATGTGCTCATCGCTAAGGCAAACATTCGTGCCAACCAGAACAGCCTGCCTTACAGCCGGATTGCTGAATGCCTGCATATCGGCACGCGATCCACCATTCACTGCTTCAAAAAAGCGCTCCTTGCCGATGCGTTGCGCCAACGAAAATCCAGCTTTTACGAGGAAGGGAAGCAGCTTTGGGGCATAGCGCGCATTCCAATTGATGAAGCGCTGCCATTTATCCATACGTTCATATTGAGCTGCATTCTGAAGCGGAAGCTGCGCTGCACATCCAATAATGCCCATCATCCGCCCTTCAGTTTCGGCCGCCATGGCCGTTGCAAAACGCAAATCACTGCCTTGCGTCAGCGCAACAAATTTGTCGACCTCTAAATGGTCCAATAGTTCAACCATATCGTTGACGGTGCGCTTCCGGAAATCTGAATTGAAAACGGGAAGCGTCGAATTTCCATAGCCAGCGCGTACCGGCACAATCACGCGTAAGCCCTCACTCAAAGCTGCTCTTTCAGCCTCTTCTGGCCAAACCACAAAGCCAAAATCCATATGCATATAGAGGCAATTTAAGCCCTCGGGATCACCAAAAACCCGAAACTCATAGCGCCGTCCATCAGACAGAGTCATCGTTTGAAACTTGGTGTCATCCATACTGGTCGTCACCGGAATCGCGCTGCCATTGTCAGGGGTCAGCGAAATAACATCCAACAGCCCAACGACCGTGCGCACGAGTTCAGTTTGAGAATGCGCTTCGGTCTTGTCGAGTATCGATTTTATTTGTGTTCGAACCGTCTGAACCGATGTTTGCCGCGCTAATGCAATATCATTGGCAGGCAGGCCAGACACGATATGCCGAACTACTTCCGCTTCAGCAGGCGTCAGTTTGAATGTTTGGCACAAATTGTCAGAAAAACCGTCCAACCAAACAATCTCCGCTAGAACAACGAGAACAGCGTTTAACGATCCATCGTTTTCAACCGGCGTTATGCGCAGCAGAACTGGTTTATTGTTATCACTGCGCCGAATGCGCATGACAACGGAAACTGGTTCATTTTGCTTGCCTACATTGACTGCAATTTCTTTCAAAGACTCTAAGTCAGGTGCATGAAAGGGCAGCGCTGACATTGGCGCGCCATCTGATATGCCCATCGTTTTCGATGCAATTCCATTGACCGCTAGAAGTTTGCCAAAACCATCGGTCAAGAAAGCAGCACGCGTCTTCACATCATGTAGCCGCGATTGCTTAGTGTTATCGGGTTGAACGATCTGGTGGCGATCCAATAAAGCGCTTGCCCGCCGTGCATGACCACCAAACACTTCATCATTGTCATCGGGCGGAACATCACCATTCGAGCCATCAAGCGAGAATGTATTTTCCCACGCATCAATCAACTCCTCATAATGGATAGGATTGATTTCAACATCGTATAAGCGGTCGATAACTTGAGCTGGCCCGGCCTGTTCAGTGTATTCCTGTTTATTTCTTGTCATTACTTACTCAAGCACCCGAACCTACGACTAAAGTTGTAATGTAAT
>JBCDFK010000214.1:0-4840 GCA_039178065.1 Pseudomonadota bacterium
ACGATTGAAGCGCTGGAGCGCAGTGGCAAATCGCTGAATCGAGTTGCGACCATTTTCTACACAAAAGCTGGCAATCACACCAACGAAACCATTCAAAAACTAGAACGTGAATTCTCGCCACTTTTTGCGCGTCATGCAGGGGAAATCGCAAAGAATAAGGCTCTTTTTCAACGCATTGATGCTCTTTGGACCAATCGTGACAAGCTAGGCCTAACAAAAGAGCAATTGCAGCTTTTGAAAAAATACCATCGCAACTTTGTTAAAATGGGTGCCGCCTTAGAAGGCGAAGATCAAGCAAGGCTTATTGAAGTAAACGAAAAATTGGCGGGCCTCGGAACCAACTTCGGCCAGAACGTATTAAAGGACGAATCTGATTGGGCCTTATATCTTAATGATGGGGCCGAACTTTCTGGTCTTCCATCTTCACTGAAAGATGCCATGGCCGCCGCTGCTGAAGATCGCGGGCAAAAAGGCAAATATGCTGTGACACTGGGTCGCTCAATCGTCGCGCCATTCTTAACCCATTCCAGCCGCCGAGACTTGCGTGAAAAAGCCTACAAAGCCTGGATCGCACGCGGCGAAAATGATGGTTCAAGCAACAACCGAAGCATCATTGCCGACACGCTAAAGCTGCGCGCTGAACGAGCGAATCTATTGGGCTATGATACTTTTGCAGAGCTTAAGCTGGAAAGCACCATGGCGAAAACGCCCAGTGCAGTAAATGAACTGCTCCAGACCGTTTGGGATAAAGCCAAAACCCGCGCCGAAGAAGAGGCAAGCGACATCGAAGCGCTCATGCGCGAACTTGGCGACAATCATGATCTTGCCGGTTGGGATTGGCGCTACTACGCAGAAAAAATCCGCACCGAGCGCTATGCCTATTCAGACGATGAAGTGCGCCCCTATATGCGGTTGGAGAAAATTATCGAGGCGGCATTCTGGGTGGCCAACAAACTGTTTGGCCTTGAATTCGAAGAAAAGAAAGGCGTCCCCCTCTTTCATTCAGATACGCGAATTTGGGAGGTAAAAAACGCAGAAGGTTCATTGCAGGCGCTGTTTATTAGTGACTATTTTGCCCGGCCATCAAAGCGGTCCGGCGCTTGGATGAGCGCCATGCAATATCAATCCAAGCTCATGGGCGAAACGCCCATCATTACCAATACGATGAATTTCGCCAAGCCGCCCAAAGGCGAAGAAGCATTTTTGTCGTTTGACGATGCTCGTACGCTCTTTCATGAATTTGGACACGCTTTGCACGGCATGTTGTCAGATGTGACATACCCAAGTCTTTCCGGCACCAGCGTTGCACGTGACTTTGTTGAGCTACCTTCGCAACTATATGAACATTGGCTTACAGTGCCCGAGGTTCTCAATCAATTTGCCACCCATGTGGATACCGGCAAACCAATGCCGAAGGAATTGCTCGATAAGGTTTTGGCAGCGCGCAATTTCAATATGGGTCATGATACCGTGGAATATACAGCCTCTGCGCTTGTCGATATGGCATATCATCAAGAGGTAAATCCACCTGCTGATACTATGGCATTTGAAGCATCCTTACTTGATGAAATTGAAAAACCAGCGGCAATCGCAATGCGCCATCGCTCCCCTCATTTCCAGCACATTTTCTCTGGAGATGGTTATGCAGCCGGCTACTATTCTTACATGTGGTCCGAAGTTTTGGACGCTGATGCGTTCCTCGCATTTGAGGAAAAAATGGACCCGTTTGATAGCGAAACCGCCGAGCGCTTACGCAAAAACATCTATGCATCTGGCGGAACAATGGAACCCGAGGATGCCTATATCGGCTATCGGGGAAAATTGCCCACACCAGATGCAATGCTAAAGGGGCGGGGACTGGCTTAGATTGTTTCTAGCCAGAGTTCCCCTGCGCAACTAATGCATCCTTGCTGGTGAACCATTGATTTGCACGCCACAAACCCCAAGCAAGAGGTATCGCGGCAAGGCCACCAATGACCCAAGCCAGTGGTTCATCCGCGAAGCTCTCAAATAGTTGGGTGTAGGCGTGGATACCACCAAAGGTCAGCGCCGTATTAAACAAGGCACGATTGTTGCGATGAGCAGCAACAAACACCAGAGCCATTAAAGCCACTGCCCAAACAATCGAATACATATCCGATGAGATTGTGAATGCCATTTCTTTAAAAGCGTCGCTTGCATCGCGCCATTCCTGCCAATCGTCAAACTCGCGGCGCAGCGGACCCCAGATATGAGAACCAACGACATCGCCCCACAACGAGCCAACCAGCGCACATAGATTTGCAACGATGAACGCCATTGTAGCCAAAATTCTGCTGTGTCGCGCGCTGCGGTCGCTCATACCATATGCCAGCAAATAGCCTCCAAGAACGACGGGTATCATCTGCAATATACTCAAGGTTGATTCAGGTGAATAAAACACATAGGCCGCATGAAAGTAGGATGTGCTGGTGTCGAGTACCTGAGCAAAAGGTACAATGGCCAGTGCAGTTACCAGTCGCACATCAACAAACCATCCTGCAAAGGCGATCAACACAGCGGCGTATAAATGTGACAGCGACACGGCAATGCCATTAACGCCATAATGCTCCAACGCGAAGTACAATCCTGCTAGATGCAGCGCTATGCCCATCAGGAATGCAGCACCAGCCACAAATCCAATTTTCGAAGCATGTCGACGAGATAAATAGCCAAATCCGAGCGCAACCAGTGCGCCAAGGCCGATCATGATCAAGCTTGCTTGGTCAGGATATTTATCGACCAACTCCAATCCAGCACCGCCGACCAGCATTCCGGCCCCTATTAGCGAAGCCGCATTGCCAAACATACGGTAGGTGTCCTTACCATTTAAAAGAACGAAGAGACCCGCGATAAGAAACACGATTCCCGTGATCGCGACAGACAACGCAGATGCGAGCCAAAATATGAGCCCCGCCGTCGCAGCAAGTATACCGCCACATAGTATGACGTTGATACCAAGCATTACCATCGTCTCACGAGACCGCTGGCGCATTATGCGGGATACATCTGTATTGATTATACCGTCGCTCTCAAGCGCTGATAGATTTGCCACGACATGCATCTGTTTTGTCTCCATTATTGAACATTGTTCAAGAACTATCATACAAATGAACAATGTTCAAGTATGATTATTTGAGCCATCCAGCGCCCAAACTTCACCACGATAACAATCATATCGCAGCGCAGCATTGAGGGCTTACAAATCAAACAAAACTCATGTATGAGCCCCTCAATGACAATTGGCGCATATTTGCGCCACGTAACTCCCGAGTATTAAAATGACACTCCGCAATATCGCGATCATCGCGCACGTCGACCATGGCAAAACAACATTGGTTGACGAACTACTGAAGCAATCTGGAATCTATCGTGAAAACGAGCGCGTTCAAGAACGCGCAATGGACTCCGGTGACATCGAAAAAGAACGCGGCATCACCATTCTTGCAAAAGCCACTTCGATTGAGTGGAAGGGCCACCGCATCAACATTGTGGATACGCCCGGACACGCGGACTTTGGTGGAGAAGTCGAACGTATTCTTTCAATGGTCGATGGTGCCATTGTGCTGGTTGACGCTGCAGACGGGCCAATGCCGCAAACAAAGTTCGTTGTTGGCAAGGCACTAAAAGTTGGCCTTAAGCCAATTGTCGCTATCAACAAAATCGACCGCCCCGATGGCCGCCATGAAGAAGTCGTCAATGAGGTGTTTGACCTTTTTGCTGCGCTGGACGCAACCGATGAGCAGCTGGACTTCCCAATTTTGTACGGCTCAGGTCGCGCAGGCTGGATGGCCGACACGCCAGATCAGCCAGAAAACTCAAGCCTTGAACCTCTTTTGGATCTTGTCTTGGACCATGTTCAAGAGCCAACCGTTGGCGATGGACCCTTCCGCATGATCGGCACATTGCTTGAATCAAACAATTTCCTTGGCCGCATGATTACTGGACGCATTCATTCAGGCTCTATCAAGCCAAATCAAAGCGTTAAAGTGTTAAGCCAAGACGGTAAAACCGTGGAATCGGGCCGTATATCTAAGATATTGGCGTTCCGTGGTCTTGAACGTGTGGCTTTAGACGAAGCGCACGCAGGCGACATCGTTTCCATTGCGGGTCTTCAAAAAGGCACTGTCGCAGACACCTATTGCGATCCGTCAATAACTGAAGCGCTACAGGCGCAGCCGATTGATCCACCAACCGTGACGATGAGTTTCATCGTCAATGATTCACCACTGGCGGGCACCGAAGGCGACAAGGTGACCAGTCGCGTTATCCGCGATCGTCTTTTCAAAGAAGCTGAGGGCAATGTCGCACTTAAAATTGAAGAAGCTGAAGACAAAGACTCATTTTACGTGTCGGGTCGCGGTGAATTGCAGCTAGCGGTTCTTATTGAAACCATGCGCCGCGAAGGTTTCGAATTCGCCGTCTCACGACCAAGGGTTGTTTATCAGAAAGCTGAAAGCGGCGAACGCCTGGAGCCAATCGAAGAAGTTGTGATTGACGTTGATGAAGAACACTCCGGTGTAGTGGTTCAGAAAATGTCAGAGCGCAAGGCAGATTTGCTTGAGCTCAAGCCTTCAGGTGGAAGCCGCGTACGTTTGGTGTTTCATGCGCCTACCCGCGGTCTTATTGGATACCAGTCCGAATTGATGACTGATACTAAGGGTACAGCCATCATGAACCGCTTGTTCCATGACTACCTACCATACAAAGGAGACATAGCTGGGCGCACCCAAGGCGTGTTGATCTCCAACGATCAAGGCGTGTCGGTAGCGTTCGCAATGTTCAATTTGGAAGATCGTGGTCCGATGATGATCCACCCGGG
>JBCDFK010000215.1:0-4836 GCA_039178065.1 Pseudomonadota bacterium
CATGATCCGCATAACGGTCGACTTTCCAGCGCCGTTTGGACCAAGGATACCAATCTTGGCATCGCCATAGAATTGCAGGTGAATATTTTCGAGTATTTTCTTGGACCCATAGACCTTATGTAGACCCGACATGTGGTAGATATATTGGCGTGCCATTGAACGCGGCTCCGAATGAGTGAAGGATTTTTCGCTGTGTATGGGAAAAATTAGCCAAGAGCAATCATTGGAGTCTATTAGATTGCAAGCTTTTCGTGATTTATTCTGTAGATTAGGACACGCGTATCGATCGGGCTGGCAACAAGCTCAAATCCCGCTGTAGGTGTCTGCTCAACCAGTCTTCGATATAGTGGCGCGCCTTCAAAGTTGCCGGCATTTTCGCTAGCGCAAACCACGACATATTCTATAGGCTGCAGTGCTTGATTGCGAACCATCAAATCGTCTGATGTAAAAGCCAGAGCCATACGCCTAATGCCCGGTGACGCACGATGAAACTGCAGGGCCAGCAGTTGGTGGCCATAATCAAGTTCGGCAATCTCATAAGAAATTCCAAATGGTGCCAGGATGAGCGCGGGTTCAATTTGATTCAAGTGAGCGAAGTCTTGCCCTACACATGCGGGAGCGGCCATGTAGTCTGCTGCACTGGGTGTTCGATCGGCGCTTTCAGCCAACCACATACTATTCGTCGTCAGTAAGGCAGTTGCCAAGATGACCGTCGAAAAACCAAATAGGTTTTCTCGCGAGCCAAATTCTTTTTGAAAGGCAGCAGACCTTACTATTTGAAATATGACGGGTACCAGCAAGATGGTTAGTGCCGGCAGGAACCTAAGATACCGACCCTGAATCATGGTCAGGCAAACGAGAAAGAATACAACGCTACAGATTGCCGAAGTCGGCTTCAGTTGCGCCGGTTCCAGTTTTGCATAATGCAGGGCGATAAATCCAAGCGACAGAACAGCAAGCACGGCTGGCATACCCGCAATCATAAAAGAATGCAGCGCAAAATAGTATGCGCCGGAGTTTTCCTGCATGATGCCATCCAGCCAGAATGCTCGAGAAACGTCGTCAATCATGTGATACACACCACCCGCGCAGCTTGGGAAAATAAGCCACAACATGCCAGCAATCGGACATAGAATTGCAAGAACGATGAATATGCGGGTGAGCGTTGTTCTCGGGGCACCAAGGTCGCCTCCCGATAAGGCCCAAACCCGCGGGACCGCAATCAATGCGAATGCTAAACCCAACAAAGCCAATATCCATGGAAAGGAAAATGCATCGCAATGCGTTGCAAAACTATTCTGAAGCCCGAGAAACCATAATGCCGCGAACGGAGTAGAAAGCAAAATTACGAAGCCCGCCTGGTTGAGAGCATGAACATATCGCTCGATACCACAAGCTGCCAGTAGACCTAATACCAGGTAAACCATCGCTATGAGGGGGATCAACTCCAAGCCAATGCAAATCGACGCCACGGTGCTGATACCTAACCATTTGGCCGCATGCTCAGGACGAGGATCAACCATGCCTTTCGCTAACCCTAAGCAAACCAGGAGCTGAAAGTTGTGATGGTCAATACGACCTGCAGAGAATTCAAATGTCGCCACACCCAGCAAAACGGCCATTGCGACCGCTTCGGCTAAAGTCAAGCGCCTATCAACCAGTTGAGTTGCGACGCTCATTGCAATCCAGGAAAAAGCAAGAAAGAGTAGCGGCGGCACTATCCAGGTGGCCAGAACAAGCGACTGTTCTGGAGACAACATGTTTGAAAATAGCACAGCCAGCACCAGGTAGGGCAAATCAACCAAACGGGACCATGGAGATTGATAAGGCTCTGGCATAGCAATGAAGGGCATTTGCATGTCAAACCATTGGCGATCGGCAAAAAGATCGCGAATTTGATAAAATCGCATCTTGTCATCAACATCTGTAAGACCGCTAACGCCATCGATAAGATCAAATGAAATATTTGCATATCCGATGAAAGTGAAAACTATAATAGGAAATAAAAGATCTGAATTTTTTGATTTATCGAGCAGCATCTACGCATCCAAGTATTGTGCTGCCCAACGCTATCCATTTACTGTGTAATATTTAAACAAATAGTGAATAGTACTCTTGAATGCATCTCGTTTGATTTGACGAGAAAAAGCGGTCGGTCAATGGGTCGGTGCTGACCTTGAAAACTGGAAAAATGATGAGGCCAACAATTGCTAAGACTGGAAAATTAAATCCGTCGCGCTATTTGTCGTACCAGCTCAGAAGAACTGAACTGCAAATACTGGAGACACTAAATGACAGCACTTCGCATCGCGTTGATATTATCAATAACTGCACTCACACCGCTATATGTTCATGCAGCCGGATCATCCGACACGCCGGCATCTAACGTCTCTGAATGCGAAGAAGGACAAGTATACGACAAAAAGGCCAAAGAGTGTGTCGATGAAGAGAAGTCATCGATGAACGATGCCGATCTTCTCGATAATGGTCGTGCGCTTGCCTATGCAGAACGATTTGACGAAGCCATTGCAGTGCTTAGCAAAATTGAAATTCGTAATGCGGAAGTTCTCAATTACTTGGGCTATGCAACCCGCAATGCCGGCGATGTGGAAAAAGGTTTGTCATTTTACCGAGCCGCGTTGGCTCTTGACCCAGACTACACATTGGCGCGGTCATATATGGGACAGGCGCTCCTGAACAAGGGTGATCGTCGCGGTGCTCTGATCCAACTCGATGAAATTGAAAAGCGCGCTGGTTCAGAAACACGCGAGTATAAAATGCTCGCGCATGCACTAGTGCAAAAATCTCTTCGCAAAACCGCTACATACTAGGCTTTGCTTGACGCAGTAAATTGAGGCGCGCACCATTGGCAAAATGGGAGCGCGCTTCGCTATGAGTAAATTCGACGATCAGTTTTCGCTGGACAGTAAATCAGGCGCGCAACTCAATGTGTATGCGTCGAAAGCAAAAGGTAAGGCTTGCGGGATTGTGCACATCAATCACGGTCTTGCTGAGCACGCTGTTCGTTATGCAAGCTTTGCAGAGGCGTTAAGCCAGTCTGGCTTCCATGTCTACGCGCATGACCATCGGGGGCATGGTTACACGACGGCGCCTGACGCACCTCAAACCGTCTTTTCGCATGGCAAAGATGGCGTTGCGAAGGTTTTGTCTGATTGCGCAGATGTGCAAGCTCTAGCGTTCAATCAGCACCCCGGTTTACCCATGGTCATGTTTGGACACTCAATGGGTGCGCAAATCACCATGAACTATGCGTTGCGCCATCCAGAAAACTTGGCTGGCGTTGCGGTTTGGAATGCTAATTTTTCCGGTGGTATTCTGGGGCGTCTTGCACAGCTCATATTGCTATATGAACGCTTTCGGATTGGCTCAGACATGCCATCGCGCATTATACCAAGACTGACATTCGAAGAATGGGGAAAGAAAATCTCCAATCATCGCACCTCTTTTGATTGGCTGTCTCATATTGATAGCGAGGTGGATGCCTATATTGATGATCCGTTGTGCGGGTGGGATGCCAGTGTTGGCATGTGGTTGAACATTTTTGAGATGTTGTTTTTCGGTGGGGCGCCAGAGAAGAACGCAGAGCTAAACAAACTTGATCTTCCTTATTTCCTGTTGGGCGGTGGTGAAGATCCGGCAACCGAGCTTGGCAAAGCGGTCAATGAACAGGCAAAAAGACTGTCAATTGCTGGCTTTACCAACGTGAAATCGCATATTTTCCCTACAGCTCGCCACGAAACGCTCAATGATCTTGATGCACAAGAAGCGACAAATCAGTTTATCTCCTTCGCAAAATCTTGCTGTACAGAGTGAACCAAACTGGGTGACGGACGATTTGGCCTCTGCTAACAATCGAAGATGATTTGCATGGAGAGGGCGCAATGGAACTTTTTGCTGGTTTATTTACGATCGATAATCTGATCACGTTTTTGATCTTGACGGCGCTCGAAACAGTGCTCGGTTTCGACAATCTTCTCTATATCTCTTTGGAAGCGAAGAAAGTTGGCGCACAGCATGAAGCGCGGGTTCGGCGACTAGGCATCATTCTTGCGATCGTATTAAGGATCGTTCTGCTATTCGTTGTGCTGCAACTGATCCAGGCATTCCAAGAACCATTTTATACATTCAACCTAGCTGGTATCGCCGAGGGTGAAGTCAGTGGCCATGCTCTTATCGTGTTGGCTGGCGGTGTCTTCCTGATCTACACGGCGATCAAAGAAATTACCCATATGCTTGCGCTTGACGATATGAACCATGATGTTGGTGAACGTGCCATGACGTCGGTTCGCAAGGCATTGTTCTGGATCCTGCTGATGAACATGGTGTTCTCGTTCGATACTGTATTGTCTGCGGTGGCGCTAACCGACAACTTCATCGTCATGGTTTCGGCGATTGTCATCTCGGGTATCTTGATGGTTGTCATGGCAGACACCGTCGCGAACTTCCTCAACCGCAACCGCATGTATGAGGTTGTGGGACTGTTCGTCCTACTGCTGGTTGGCATATTGCTAACCTCTGAAGGTGGCCATTTGGCACACCTTAAATTCTTCGGTTTCTCGGTTGAAGCGATGAGCAAAACAACCTTCTACTTCGTGCTTGTTACGATGGTACTGGTGGAAATTGTCCAAGGCCGCTACCAACGCAAACTGATGGCGGAGAAGCAAAATCTGCTTCGCAAAACTGGCAAACAGCACCCCGAGGTTTGAGTCTCTAAATTGCGAAAATGAACGATCGGCACTTGTGATTGCGAGTGCGGATCGGTCGTTTCTTAATGTTATGATTCAAGTTGATCCAAAATCAGACGCGCCAAAAAAG
>JBCDFK010000216.1:0-4821 GCA_039178065.1 Pseudomonadota bacterium
ATTACACATTCCCATGGGTGCAATGCCAAACGGCAGCTCAGTTGCTTTGCCAAAAACCGAGCTGGTAATTGACCGGTTCTCGACATTCTGCAGCACGCGGGATTTAAGACGGATATCTGCGATGGCTCTGCGATTGAGCATTTCGCCATGCCCCTCACCCGCGGCTCCATCGATATAGTCGAATACCATTGCCGGCAGGCGGCGCTTTGCCGCCAACCGAGCATCTTCAACCGTAACAATCGGCTTTGAGAAGATCATCTTGACTACGCGTTCTTACGCGCCACTTCCTGCATAAAGCGGTGTTTAATAACTGGTCCATCCAACTCAATGACAGGCACCGGAATGTTGCCGCTTTCGCACTTACAAACAATGATCGTCATTTTATCGCTTGCGATCGCAGCGGTCATCACGTCCACTGCATCTTCAGCCTGGCACTCGATGACATTCTCACACCCACATGCTTCTGCAACTTTTGCTAGTGATGTCTTCATACCGGCATAGGTTGGCTGATCACCAGTTGAACCGTAAGAACCGTTGTCGATGATGAGAAGAATGAAGTTATCGGCTGGATTGTTGGCAATGGTCGGTAGTGTGCCAAGGTTGGTCAAGATCGAACCATCGCCATCGATGGAGATGACCTTGGCATTTTGAGTTAAGGCAAGACCGAGTCCAATAGATGATGAAAGCCCCATCGTACCAAGCATGTAAAAATTACTGGGTTGATCGTCCAACATGTGCAGTTCTTGGCTTGGCAAACCAATATTACAAACAACCAGTTGGTCTTTGAGTAGCGGAACTAGATTTTTGATGATTTCGCTGCGGATCATATCAGTATCCTCCCCAGAAATTCGAATCTGTTAGAATTGCGGTCGGCTTCCGCGTCATAAATGTGTGGTGCAAAATACTGTCTAATTCAGACACATCTTCCGGCTCATGGAAATGATATGTTTGGATATTCAACTGCGCCAAAAGCGCTTTTGTGTGCACAGCCATTTCAGCCTGAATAGCCACGCGCTCACCAAGCTCACCTCGATAGGAAATCAACATTGGTAGCGGCATATTGTAGAACTGGGTCAGCGAAGAAAGCGTATTAACGGTAACGCCAATTGCCGTGTTTTGCATGATAATGCATGGTCGCTTGCCACCCATGAATGCGCCTGCGCAAAGGCCCATGCCCTCATCTTCTTTGTTGGAAGGTACATGTAAAAAGCGGTCATCGGCTTCAACGAGTTCGATTACGCCAGCAAGCTGCTTGCACGGAACCGTGGTCACAAATTCCACGTTGTTTTTGGCCATGCTGTCCAAAATTGACTGATTAATATCCATTGCCGCGGCATCTCCTTTGCGGGTTTCTGGCCCTTTAATGCGCCAAATCGTTTCAGATAGCCAAGCAAATTTGTTTAAGTGAACATAAGAAAAATTTAAGCCAAATTCACATTTGCGGATTTATGGGAATAAATGCTAATTTAAAGATCAGCCTTCAACGCATCTCCAAAAGCCTCAATGATCGAGTAAGACGGATTGTCCGACCGGCACAAAACACCAATAGAGCGACTTCGGGGCTTCACACCGACCGGAAGAAAACGAATATTCTGGTGAGCATCATTGGCAATAACAGGCTTAGGAATAATCGCTACGCCAAGGTTGTGCGCGATCATAGATCCAATTGTTTCCAGCGATTCAAGTTCCATCACCTCGCCCGGTGACAATCCAAGCTCATCCAAAATTTCATTGGCAACATCACCAACCCAAGCCCTCTGGGCCATACGCAAATAGGGATTGTTGGTCAAAATCTGTTTTGGATCATCGCCTGATACCTTTTCGCTGACAGCAAGCATGATCGGCTCGTCGGCAATTGCGTGCCAACGAAATCGAGACAACAGTTTTGGCGGTTTACTCATCACTGCGGCATCAACGCTACCGCGCTCGACCATCTCGAAGAGATCTGAGGATAGATTAGGAACCACTTTGATATGCACCCCAGGAAAACTCTCATAGAGACTCTTAAGCGCTCGAGGAACGAGTGCGCTCATCACAGCAGGCACTGCACCAATCGTAATATCGCCGGTTAGCACACTATTAGACCGCAATGACGCAACCAACTGATCATATCGATGAATTAGATCGCGTACTTGCGGAACCAATGCATCGGCGGCCGGTGTCAAACGTGGCGTGCGACCAGTCCGGTCGAATAATACTGTTTGTAGCTCATCTTCCAAACGCTTCATTTGCTGACTGACAGCGGCTTGGGTTACAAACGCTTTCTCCGCAGCACCAGCAAAGCTGCCAGTCTCCGCAATTGCGACAAATGTGCGAAACAAACGTATCGACATGGCTAGATCGTAAACAAACTAGTCATACAGCAACACTTCGGAAAGTTGCTTAGCAGCATCTAGTATTTCTGGTTTAAGCTTAAGCAGTGTTGGCGCATCAAGACGTATGGTTGGGCCGTGAACCGCCAGCGAAGCCAAATACCTACCCCGATCGTCAACCACAGGAACAGCGATCGCCACCATGCCATCCATGAACTCTTCATTATCGAGTGCGTAGCCCTGCCGATCTATCAATGTGAGCTCGGCCATCAGATCATCAACATTTGACAATGTGTTAGCCGTCTTTGCATCCAAATTCATTGTACTAACAATTCTCTCGCGCATGGCCGGGCTCAAACTGGACAAAAAAACCTTCCCACTTGCGGTACAATGAAATGGTACATTTGTGCCAATTGGTAGCTGAACGCGAAATGGCCAATCAGTTTCCACGCGGTCGAGGTAGCTCATGCCATCATCTGCCGGCACAACAAAGTTGACTGTTTCGCCCGCTGAATTTGCAATTGACTGTAGTATCTGGCGGCGTGCAATGTGGATACGTGAAGCGTGCAATATTCCGGCACCCATCATGCGCAGCCGGCGCGCTGGTCTCAGTTTTTTACCGCTTGGCTCATAAGCCAAGAAACCCTGCTCCACCAAAGTGGCGCAGAGTCTATGGACCGTCTGCTTGGGTAAACCGATTTCTCGATTAATCTCGGTGGGACTGAGTGGCTGATCCGAATGCCCCATGACTTCCAAAATCAAGAGCGTTCGCAGGTTCGTGGGAATCCGTTCGCTATCACTCATTATAATCCCTCCACAGCACATCAAAAAAAACCATGCCAATTCGCATTTTGTTTTGGAGCCAGTGCAACCAACTCTTGTCAGCACAGTTTAAACATGTTTACGATGATAAATCGAGACCAAAAGTCTCATTTTTTGATAAAAATAAAAAGCCTTATGGGGCATATGGGTTGGAATTTGATTTTGTCATAGTTGGTGCTGGCTCAGCGGGATGTGCATTAGCAAACCGTTTGTCGGCTGATCCACGCTATTCGGTCGCCTTGATTGAGGCGGGTGGTAAAGACTTGTCGCCCTGGATTCATATTCCTGTCGGCTATTTCAAAACCATCAAAAATCCAAAACTCAACTGGATGTATCGCACGCAAAACGATCCGGGCCTCAATGGAAGAGCGCTCAATTGGCCACGTGGGAAAACGCTGGGGGGATCCAGTTCAATCAATGGCCTTCTATATGTGCGCGGCCAGGCTCGCGACTACGACAATTGGCGCCAGATGGGCAATGCTGGTTGGGCTTGGGATGATGTTCTCCCCTATTTCAAGCGGGCTGAAGACTGGGAAGACGGTGAAGATGAGTTCCGTGGCCAGGGCGGCCCGCTATCTGTAACTCATTCACGCAAATCATGGAAAATTGTCGATGCTTGGGTGCAAGCGGCCCAAGAAGCCGGTTACCCTTACAACCCAGACTACAATGGTGAAAAACAGGACGGTGTCGGCTATTTTCAGCTAACCGCACGCAATGGATTAAGGTGCTCTTCAGCCAGAGCCTATCTTGCACCCATCAAAGATCGCAAAAATCTTCAGATCATCACTAATGTGCTGACCGAAAAAGTCATCATCGAAAACAACAAAGCAGTTGGCATAAAAGGCAAACGCGGCGGCGAGACAATCATTGTTAAGGCTAAAAACGAAGTCATATTGGCCGCTGGCGCCATTGGATCGCCACAAATCCTGATGTTGTCTGGTATCGGCGACAGTGAAGAACTCGGCAGACACAATATTGATGTGGTTCATCATAGTGCGGGTGTGGGTAAGAACTTGCAAGATCACCTGCAGGCTCGTCCAATCTTCAAATGTAACGTTCCAACCATCAATACGCGCACTGTTGGATTGATCAACCAGGCGAAAATCGCACTGGAATACGGTCTTAAACAAACCGGACCCATGACCATGGCTGCAAGCTTAGGCACCGGATACCTTAAAACGCGTGACGAACTCGAAACGCCGGACATTCAATTTCACATCCAGCCTTTCAGCTCTGAGAACCCGGCAACAGGCCAAACAGATCCCTTTGATGCGTTCACGGCATCTGTATTGCAGATGCGTCCTGAAAGCGCCGGGCATCTCGAGTTAAAATCTGCAAATCCGGAAGATCACCCCGACATTCATCCCAACTACTTGGCAACAACGCTCGACCAACAAACCATTGTCGATGGCATTCGCATTGCACGGAACATTTGCCGTCAAAAACCCATCTCCGATGTTATTACCGAGGAACATGCGCCAGGCAACATCATCAAAGATGATGATTATGATGGCCTGCTAAATTGGGCGCGCGATACATCCACAACAATCTACCACCCCACTGGCACATGCAAAATGGGTACGGACGATATGGCAGTTGTTGATGAGCGCTTGCAGGTAAAAGGCGTGGAAGGGCTTCGCGTCGCTGATTGCTCAATTATGCCGATCATCGTTTCGGGCAACACAAA
>JBCDFK010000217.1:0-4819 GCA_039178065.1 Pseudomonadota bacterium
AAGACTTTCCGTACGGGCTCCGCCATCTTCGTCACGGGTCTATTGAGTGATTATCAAAATATCACGTAACAATACGTTAATCATAAATTGGCAGATATTGGATTTGTGAGGGCAGAGGGACATTATGAGAATTCAATTGAAAATTTTTGCAGCTGTGATCGTTGGCCTGATGGCTCTAACGGGCTGTTCGACAACAAATTCAACTCTATTTGCAAACGCTTATACTTCGAAAAGTGATGGAGCCTACAGACTTCCCACTATTCCAGTTTCTAAGGTGCCGCGTGAATTTAGACGCCAGACCGTGGAATATACGGGTAGTGAAAAAGTAGGCACGATTATTGTGGACACACAAGCACGCCATCTATTTCTGGTAGAACCAGATGGCAAGGCAATTCGCTACGGCATTGGTGTTGGCCGTGAAGGCTTTGAGTGGAAGGGCATTGCTCGCGTTGGTTGGAAGCGTGAGTGGCCAACATGGACGCCGCCAGCTGCCATGATCAAACGCCAACCAGAGCTTGCAAAATACCGTGGCGGCATGAAGCCTGGCCTTACAAATCCGCTCGGTGCACGCGCTCTTTATCTGACACAACGCGGTGGCGACACTGGCTATCGTTTGCACGGCACACCGGAGTGGTGGTCTATTGGCAAAGCAATGTCATCTGGATGCATCCGCCTAATGAACCAGGATATTGTCGATCTGTATAACCGCGCAAAGCCTGGTGCTAAGGTTATCGTCCGCGGATAAGAATAACGAATAAAAAAACCGGGCTGATGTGATCAGCCCGGTTTTTTGTTGCAAAAATTCCAGATCTCAAACAGCTTCAACCTGCTGCACTTCAGGAATAAAGTGCTGAAGCAGGTTTTGAATGCCGTGCTTCAAAGTGGCGGTTGATGAGGGGCAGCCAGCGCATGCACCCTTCATGTGAAGGAAAACGGTTCCCTCTTTAAAACCGCGGAAGGTAATATCGCCTCCGTCTTGTGCGACTGCCGGCCGAACGCGGGTATCGATCAACTCTTTGATAGTCGTTACGATTGCTTCGTCGCCTTCATCAAAAAACTCTTCTTCATCCACATCATTTGCCGCACCTGCCATTGTCGGATGTCCAGCCATGAAGTGTTCCATGATTGCCGCCAATATTGCAGGCTTGAGATGTGCCCACTCCAAGGTCTCTTCTTTTGTGATGGTCACAAAATCATAACCAAAGAATACACCTGATACGCCTTCAATTCCGAATAACTTGCCCGCTAGCGGTGATTGTTCGGCAGCAGCTTCTGCTTGCCGAAAGTCTGCTGTGCCTTCATCCATGACCACTTGGCCGGGAAGAAATTTCAATGTTGCCGGGTTCGGCGTCGCTTCTGTTTGAATAAACATGGTTTGCTCCTGAGCCTCAAATGAGGCGCGCTGTTTTCAGCAACTTTAGAATGAGTCTAAATTAGGTCGTTGTTCGCTACTCTTCAAGTAAATTATCACCAAAACCTCAAAAAATTTGCGCCAGTCTAAGCTAATAGACCGACAATATTGCGCACATCTTTCATTGTTTCAGCGGCAACCGCACTTGCGCGTTCCCCGCCATTTGCCAGAACTGAATCAATATATGATGGATCAGCCGTCAAACGACGCATTTCGCTAGTGATTGGGCTGATCACTTCAATTGCGACATCGGCGAGCAACGGTTTGAATTCAGAAAACGGCTTTCCGCCATGCTCACTCAATACACTAGCTGAATCTCTGTCCGTTAATGCGCCAAAAATGCTCACCAAATTCCTAGCTTCTGGCCGGTCTGTTAACCCTTCAACTTCTGATGGAAGGGGTTCTGCATCGGTCTTTGCTTTGCGGATTTTCTTGGCAATATCATCTTGAGTGTCTGTCAAATTGATACGTGACATATCTGAAGGTTCTGACTTGGACATTTTCTTGGTGCCGTCGCGTAGGCTCATAATGCGCGTTGCCGGTCCCTCGATGATTGGTTCAGTGAGTGGGAAATAGCCGTTGACGGTTTCTCGCCCCATCTCCATTTCCACACCCACATCAAGCGAAGCAATGCGATCGGAGAAGTCATTATTGAACTTTTGCGCGATATCGCGTGTGAGCTCTAGATGTTGTTTTTGATCGTCGCCAACGGGTACATGCGTTGCTCGATATAGCAAGATATCGGAAGCCATTAACGTTGGATATGAGAACAATCCAACGGACGCATTCTCACGGTCTTTGCCCGCCTTTTCTTTGAACTGAGTCATGCGGCTCATCCAGCCCATTCGCGCGACACAATTAAATACCCAAGCAAGCTCGGCATGTTGATGCACACGGCTCTGGTTGAACACGATGTGTTTTGATGCATCGATCCCAGACGCGATGTAAGCTGCTGCGACGGAGCGCGTGGCGTCCATCAATTCAACCGGATCTTGCGCAACTGTGATGGCATGCAGATCCACCACGCAGTAGATACAATTGTGGGACTCTTGCAGCGCTACAAATTTACGGATCGCGCCCAGATAGTTGCCCAGCGTGAGATTGCCGGTTGGCTGAACGCCCGAAAAGACGCGTTGTGGAATTTCGTTAGACATTGGATCTCTCGTCCGTACTTAGTTTTTGGGCGCTTATGGCAGGGCTGGCATTAGGGTTCAAGTGGCTCGGCGTCGAACCGCCCCCATCAATGCCTTGCGGTCGATTGCATCTGTTGCGATCGCCAATGGAAAATAGACAGCCATCGAAATAAAGATTGCCAAAGCTAAGAGCAAAGTGCGCACCAAAATACCTGATGCTTGGAATAGATTACTCCCCCAATTCAGGCATAGATAGAGCGTAAGCCCCATGGCTGCACTCGATACGACAATCATGACACAACGCCACAGCGTTTTATGGGATGGTCTAAAATCATTGCGCCACCACAAAGCACCGCCCAGCAGAAGGGCAGTCACCCAGCCGGCAATACTGGTGGCAATCGCGATGCCTACATGACCGTATATTGGGAACAAGGTTATGCTAAGCCCAGCATTAATTATAAGCGAAGCGAGTGAGAACCACATCGGTGTACGCATATCTTCACGCGCAAAATAGGCGGGTTGAAACACCTTAATCAAAACAAATGAGGGCAGGCCCCAAGCAAAGGCGGCCAAAGCAGCAGCAGTAGCTGCAGTCGTTTCAGCAGTAAACGCACCCCGCTCAAAGAGAACCGCAACAATTGCGCCTGGAATGATCGCTAGTGCGACTGAAGCGGGCACAGTAAGCGCAAGTCCAAATTCAATGGATCGGTTCTGAAGGTTTTTTGCTTCTGTAGCATCACCGGCACGCAGCGCGCGCGATAATTCCGGCAACAGAACCACCCCGATGGCGATTCCAATAATGCCAAGTGGCAATTGATAAATTCTGTCGGCAAAGGACAGAAGTGCGATCGCTCCATCTTGCGCTGAAGCGATGATCTGTCCCACTACCAGATTAATTTGAATTATGCCGCCGGTCAGCGCCGCCGGTGCTGCAAGCAGCAACAATCGTTTTACCTTTGGTGAAAGGCGCGGGCGGCGCGGCTTGAAAGAAAACCCTGCTTGCTTGAGGCCAAATAGCAAAAGCGCTAATTGCAAAACGCCGGAAATCACAACACCGAATGCCATGAAAAATCCAACATTTGGATCTGATAAATCAAAGTAAAGCGCGCTAACGAGTACTGCAATCAGCACTAAGTTGAGCAGAACTGGAGCAATAGCTGCTATAAAATATCGGCGCAATGAATTGAGAATACCGGACAGCATGGCCACGATCGACATCGCCATCAAGTAAGGAAACATAATGCGCGTTAGGCTGGTTGTCAGTTCGAATTTCTCGGGTGTATCCGCAAATGCAGGCGCGATTATTGTCGCCACGAGATAGGGCATAAATGCAATTGCGATAATGGTGATTACCAACAGTACCAGCGTTAAAACCGAAAACACTTCGCCGGCGAATTTTGCGGCTTCATCTTTGCCTTGGCCTTCTAGCTCCTTAGCGAAAAGTGGCACAAAGGCAGAATTGAAAGCGCCTTCAGCAAACAAGCGGCGGAACAAATTTGGAAATCTGAAAGCTGCATAAAACGCATCAGCCACGGGACCGGCACCGAGCACGGACGCTATCAGCGCTTCGCGAATGAAGCCCAAAACTCTGCTGGCTGACGTTGCCCCGCCGACACTGGCGAATTTGCTCAACAAACTCACGCAGTTTTTTCCTTTACTTTTCTTTCTGAGCTCGCTGGTTTGTTGTTTTTCACGGTTAAAACCTGAGTCAGAGCTTTCTTAATTCGGTTTTGGCGCGCCGTTTCAGTCACTTTGTAGCCGATCAAATCAGTCACATAGAAGCTGTCGATGATCTTCTCTCCAAACGTTGTGATATGGGCAGAACGAATGTCGAGCTTTAGGTCGGAAAGAGCTTGAGTCAGATCAGAAAGCAAACCAAATCGGTCGAGGCCTTGAACTTCAATAACCGAAAAACGATCCGAAAGTGTGTTGTTGATTTTTACCACCGGATCATGCTGGAACACATTTGTTTTGCGTCCCTTGCGAATTGGTTTTGAAAGCACTGCAGGCAAATAGGTTTTGCCGGACAGAACGTCTTCAATCACCTTACATATTCTTGCAGCACGGCGAATTTCATCTTCATCATCTTTAAATTCACGCTCTAACAATATCGTATCTAGCGCTCTTCCGATCTGCTTGGTGAGCGCGGTCGTGAAAATGCGCGACCTCGGCCGTACCACCCGGCATCTCCTCTTCGATCACGCTGAGTTCCGGGCAATCCACCAACCGCCAGCCGTCGCACGCCGAACCCCAGGTATAGTGTACGGCCTGATGT
>JBCDFK010000218.1:0-4813 GCA_039178065.1 Pseudomonadota bacterium
AGCGTCAACGTGTTGCAATGGGGCGTGCCATCGTACGCGAGCCTGCCGTATTTTTGTTTGATGAACCGCTTTCTAATCTGGATGCAAAATTACGCGTTCAGATGCGGTTGGAAATAAAAGACCTGCAGGCCAAACTTGGTATTACGTCACTATATGTGACCCATGATCAGGTTGAAGCGATGACCATGGCAGATCGTATGATCGTTATGAACGCCGGTATTGCAGAGCAAATCGGCACGCCTTTGGAAGTATATCAAAAACCGAGAACATTGTTCGCTGCACAGTTTATTGGAAGCCCGGCAATGAACGTCGTTGATGGCAAGTTGAAAAATGGAAAAGTCACGCTCAACAACGGTGCGGTGCTAAAAACGAACAGCGAGCAATCCGGCGACGTGAAGGTAGGTATCCGACCCGAACATGTTGAAGTTGACCTTTCTGGCCCACTAAAGCTCTCTGTTAAATCAGCTGAGCCGCTGGGCGCTAATACTCTGCTGCATGGGCAAATCGACGGCCATGCTGAAATATTTACCGCCAGCCTGGCTGGTGTTCACCAATTATCGGATGCAGAGAGTTCGATCACGCTAAACATTGCGCCCCACGATGTTCACTTGTTTGATCCAAAAAGCGGTCATCGATTGGACTGATAATTCCATTCAGGCTGAGTTGATCTGAGCTTGCTTCCGTATTGTAAAACCAGTGCGCGGTTGGTTGGAGCCGCGAACCCAAAGGGCAGGGTGGCAACCTTTATCTGGCCCAAAAGCGTGGAGTGGCTTCATCGCATCTTAAAAGGTGTGGTCGGCCATGGAAATAAGTTCATCAAAAATTGTTGGTGCAGAGGCCACGACCCTGCCGCCCGTTTCGAGCATCTGGTCAGCACTCTGTTGTTCAATGCGACCACCGGCTTCAGCGATCAGCAATTGGCCGGCCAGGCAGTCCCAAGCGTTCATATGTGGTTCCGCATAGCCAATTAGTCGACCTGCAGCGACATAGGCCAACATCAGACCGCCTGAAGCATTACGAAAGAAAATACCGCCGCGCGAAGCCAGCTCATCAATGAACTTTACGACGATGCCGGTTTCAGTCCGACCATTCATGCCAACCCCTAGATTGCCGTGATCAAGCCCCGTCGTCGCCGATACACTTATTGGCTTGTCGTTGAGGTATGCACCATTTCCAATCAACGCGCTGAACATCTCGTCAGCACCTGGTTCAAAAATGGCTGCAATCTTGGTTTTGTCTTCATGAATGCATGCGAGGATGACACACCATTGTGGGATACCGGCCACGAAATTAGCGGTGCCGTCAATGGGATCAATGACCCAAACGTATCCTGAGCTGCCGGCAACATTTTCGAATTCTTCTCCAACAATACCGTCTTCGGGGAAACTTTCGGCAATGGCGTTGCGGACAAAAATTTCAACGTCTCGGTCTGCGTTTGAAACCAAATCCTGTACGCCTTTTTGCTCAATGATCAAATCGCCAATCGAGCTGAAAAATTCTGCAGCGAGCGCACCTGCCTGCCGCGCTGTTTTCTTGGCAAAGTCCAGACGATCGTGTTCGTGATCACTCACAGTGTTAGCTCCTGCACGATTGCATTTTAGTTGGTCGATGGGTTCGGCTTATGCGATTCCGACATTACTTGCGAACAAACTTCGTAATGCAGCATGTAAATTATAGTTTTCTCCACAGAAGCGAACAATCGAATTGACAAGCTGATGATTTTAAAGGCCAATTGGATAAGTGTGACATTTTTATTGCATTTTTGTGACACAGTTTCGGGGAGGAACATATGAAAAAAATTACGCAGATCGTACTTCTTGCGGGCGCAGCATTGGCATCTTCAACAGCATTAGCGAGTGCTGACAAGCTGACGCTCTATTGCAGCGCGCAAGAGGATTGGTGTCAGCTGATGGCAAACGGCTTTCAAGATGCGACAGGTATCGAAGTCAATATGACGCGCAAGAGCTCGGGCGAAACATTTGCCCAGATCAAAGCTGAGTCTTCAAATCCAAAAGGTGACATTTGGTGGGGCGGAACAGGTGATCCGCATCTACAAGCCGCAGAAGAAGATTTGACAGAGGCTTATGTGTCGCCCATGCGCGGCGAGTTGAATGACTGGGCGATCTCACAAGCAGAATCCGCAAGCGACAAGACGATCGGAATCTATTCGGGCGGGCTGGGATATGGCTACAACAAGGATCTAATCAAGGCGAACAATTTGCCTGAACCAAAATGTTGGAAAGACCTGACCAAGCCAGAATACAAAGGCCATGTTCAAATGGCGAATCCGAATTCATCCGGCACGGCATACACCACGCTTGCCACCATGGTTCAATTGTTTGGTGAGGATGAGGGCTTTCAATTCATGAAAGACCTGCACAAGAACATCAACCAATACACCAAGTCGGGATCTGCGCCAATCAAGGCAGCTGGTCGTGGCGAAAACACAATTGGTATTGTGTTCATGCATGACGCGGTGAAACAGGCTGTTTCCGGATTTCCAATTCAGGTGGTCGCACCATGTGAAGGCACCGGATATGAAATTGGTTCGATGTCTATCATCAAGGGCGCGCGCAATTTAGACGAGGCCAAAAAGTTTTATGATTGGGCTTTGACGGCTGATGCGCAGTCGATGGCCCTTGATGTAAAAGCTTTTCAGGTACCTTCCAACAAGGGAGCGGAAACATCGCCTTCGGCGCCGGACCTGTCATCAATCAAGTTGATTGATTATGATTTCAAGAAATACGGTTCAAGCGATGAGCGTAAACGCTTGTTGAAGAAATGGGACGACGAAGTATCAACACTTCCGCAATAATCCGTGGCTTTAACTGAAACTGCGCAAGCAAGGCGTGGCACTTTTCACCCGACATTGATCCTTTGGCTGATTGTCGGGTGGGTCGGCTTTTTACTTCTACCTTGGTACGGGTTGGAAGACGGCATCTTCTCATTTGAATGGCTGTTTGACGGCTATCCAATAGACGAAGACTATGCACCAGCATTGTTTTTCGGACTACAGGGCGAAAAGCTTTGGCTGATGCCGCTTGCACTGTTTTTGGCTTTGCCTGTCCTGGCCATGGGCAAGGCGCGCAATGATCCCGCCTACGGAAAAATTCTGATCATCGCCGGCGCGCTGGGTTTTGGATGGCTCATTACGCAAGGGTTTGCGATTGGCATTCGCGGCTGGAGTTTTGATTGCCTCAATACGATGTTCGGTGAGCTGGGCGATCGTCAATTTGGCATGGGCACGGGTGCCATGCTGGTCGCAAGCGCATTTCTGTTCATCTTGACGCAGGGCATTGCAGCACGCGGTGCCGTCAATGGTGATATATTCGTTGTTGGGGCGATTGGATTTGTCGTCGCCATTGTTACGGCCTTTGTGTTTTATCCGATATTGAACATGCTAGCCTCGGCATTCATTACCGAGGAAAATACCTACTCCATAGGGGTATTTTTTGAGAAATTTACCGACCGCAGGCTTTGGGGGCTTTCCTGTGTAACCGAAGGCGGACGGTGTGGCGCGGCATGGAATTCATTGTTCCTGGCCATCTCTGTGGGTATAATTACAACGCTGTTGGGGCTGGCATTTGCTTTGGCGGTCACTCGAACCAATATGCGTTTTAAACAGGGACTTCGCGCACTGACTGTGCTCCCCATCATTACGCCGCCCTTTGTGATTGGTCTTGCCATTATTCTCCTGTTCGGTCTTTCAGGCAGCGTTACAGTTTTCTTTGCCGATTTGTTTGGTGTTCAACCAACCCGCTGGGTATACGGCCTGCCGGGAATTTTGATCGCTCAGACTTTGGCATTTACACCCATCGCGTTTCTCGTACTCATTGGTGTTGTTGAAGGGGTTAGCCCCTCCATGGAGGAAGCGGCGCAGACGTTGCGCGCCAATAGGTGGCATACTTTCAGAACCGTCTCTTGGCCATTGATGCGGCCTGGAATTGCCAATGCATTTCTCCTCGGTTTCATTGAGTCGATGGCCGACTTTGGCAACCCACTGGTTCTTGGCGGCAATTTTGACGTGCTGTCGACAGAGATATTTTTCGCCATTGTTGGCGCGCAATATGACCAGGGTCGCGCAGCGGTATTGGCGATTGTGTTGCTTGGTTTCACGCTCGCGGCGTTTTGGGCGCAGCGATTTTGGTTGGGCAAAAAAAGCTACACGACCATGACGGGCAAAGGCGATAGTGGTGTTCATCCTCATCTGCCAAAAGCCATGGCGATACCGGTCTTTACCATCGCAGCGCTTTGGACCGTCTTTACCGTCATTATCTACTGTATGATCATATATGGATCGTTTGTTGAGCTTTGGGGCGTTGATAATTCACTGACCTTCAAACACTACGGCACCGCCTTTTCGATCAGATTTGAAGAAGAAGGCCTGCGTTGGACAGGGTCCGCTTGGAATTCGTTCTGGACGACAATTCAGATAGCGGCAATTGCTGCACCTCTTACAGCCATCGTTGGTTTGGTAACCGCCTATCTGCTGACGCGTCAGAGCTTTGCGGGCAAGAACGCGTTTGAATTCGGAACGATGCTAAGCTTTGCCATCCCCGGCACCGTGATCGGTGTGAGCTACATCCTTGCCTTCAACGTGCCGCCTATTGAGATCACTGGCACGGGCGTGATCCTCGTCATAAGCTTCATTTTCCGCAATATGCCGGTCGGCGTTCGCGCTGGTATCGCGAGCATGAGCCAACTCGACAAATCGCTCGACGAAAGCTCACTGACACTCGGCGCAAACTCGTGGCAGACGTTCCGCCGCATCATCCTGCCGCTCCTGCGACCGGCCATCCTCGCCGCACTGGTC
>JBCDFK010000219.1:0-4810 GCA_039178065.1 Pseudomonadota bacterium
GTCAGTTCTTCAGATGCCGCGGCCAATTTGCTCGGTCAAGTCAACCGTATCTACGGCAGCGTAGATCAAAAAATGCCAGACGGTCGCTATCATGGCGCTGTCGGCTTCATTTACAAATAATTCGGAGTTCGCAATATGTTTGCTGGAAAAATCGCTTCATCTACAGGTGTTCTGCTTTGCGTGACTCTGCTTTCTGCTTGCTCATACGGCAAGCGAGATAGTTTCACAGTCGGCAGCGTGCCGGGTGATTACACAACAAGACATCCAATCGTACTGTCTGAAAAAGAACAGACGCTGGATATTCCGGTGGCTTCTGGTGCTCAAAAACTGAGTGTTGCTTCGATAGACAATGTCAAAGCTTTTGCGCAGCGATTCTCGAGTTCAGGAACAGGTACCATCGTTATGTTGTTGCCATCTGGCTCGGCGAACACTGCAGCAGCTCACAGAGTTCAAGACCAAATAGTTCACGCGCTCGAGCAAGGCGGTGGCAGCAGGGGCAACATGGCCATCCAATCTTACGATGCAACACAACATGGATCATCGGCGCCAATTCGCCTTTCGTTTCGCGGAGTGACTGCTTCGACCAGTAAATGTGGTCAGTGGAGTGAAAACTTGGCTGACACTTCGCAAAACCAAAACTATGCGGACTACGGTTGTTCTACGCAAAACAATCTTGCTGCTCAAATTACCAATCCAGGTGATTTGCTCGGGCCACGAGCAGAAAGTCCAATTGATGCGGCAAATCGCGGTGCAGTTATCGAGGCCTATCAAACTAACTAGTCAAATTCTGAATGATCAGAATTGTATTGAAATTGAGATTTTAACTAAGTGTACCCCTGAGGGCGGAAATTATGTCAGACGCAGCGTATAACCAAGAAATTCATGTGACCGATACATCTGAGTCGACCGTGGAACCCGATTCGTTGCGTGACGTACGTCCAGTGCCGCGCATTACGATACAGGCATTTTGCGAAACGCAGGGTGTCGCTGGTCCGATTGAACGGATGGCTGAAGATCGCCGGATGAGCAAAGCTCAAGCCCGCGTCTATATGGGTGGTCTTGGAGCAGCAGTGGAATTTTACCAATCTGCACCAACTCCAAACTTGATTATTTTGGAAACCACGCTTGTACCTGACGAGCTGCTCGATGGATTGAATAGCTTGGCCGAGGTATGCGATCCTTCCACGCACGTTGTTATTATCGGGCACCATAATGATGTTTCGCTGTACCGAGACCTCAAGCGGAACGGCATTTCAGAATATTTGGTAGCGCCGGTGTCAATTGCTGACATTATGACCATCATCACGACGTTGTTTACAGATCCGGAAGCCGAGCCGCTTGGTAAAACCATGGCATTCATCGGTGCCAAGGGCGGCGTTGGCTCATCAACGATCGCACACAATGTGGCTTGGTCGATCGCAACACTGTTTGAAAGCGGCGTTGTTGTTGCCGATATGGATCTACCTTTCGGCACCGCTAATATCAATTTTGACCAAGATCCGGCGCAGGGCATCGCAGAGGCCCTGTTTTCAACCGACAGGATCGACGAAGTCTACCTGGATCGATTGCTCGCGACATGCGCAGAACATTTGTCATTGTTGGCGGCGCCATCGATGTTGGACAAAGTCTACGACTTTGATCCAGAAGCCTTCACCCAGCTGGTTGATGTTGCACAGCGTTCGGCGCCAGCGGTGGTTTTAGACATTCCGCATGTTTGGAATGGATGGACACGGCGAACCCTTGAAAGCGCAGATGAGGTTGTCATCGTTGCGACGCCAGAATTGGCCAATCTTCGAAATGCGAAGAACATGGTTGATACGCTTAAGAAATTGCGCCCGAATGATTTTGCACCAAAGCTCGTCATCAATCAGGTTGGTGTGCCTAAGCGACCTGAAATTTCCGTCGGCGACTTCCTAGACTCGCTCGACATGGATGCTGCTGCGGTAATCCCATTTGATCCTCACCTATTTGGTACAGCATCAAACAATGGACGTATGTTAGCTGAATCCGATGGTGCCAGCCCAATTGTAGCGACACTCTCTGATCTTGCCCACATCGTTACAGGTCGGGGCGTCGTGGCAACTAAAGCCAAGGGCGGCCTTAAGGGCATCCTATCTAAATTGAAGAAGTAATTGTAATTTGAGTGACAGGATAATTTGATGTTTGGCAAAAAAGGATCAGGCGGCTCGCCCGTTGCAGGAGGATCCAATCAGGCTGCTCAGGCACCTGTGGAGAAGCCGGAACCAGTTTCGCCAGCTCCGGAAGCACCTATCGCTCCAGCTGAAGAAGCACCTAAAGCTGAGGTTGAAAAACCAAAAGTTGAGGCACCAACAATGGTGACCCCGACTGAAACCTCGTCGAAGGGTCGTGACGAGAGCTATTATGATACAAAGTCTCAAGTCTTTTCTGCGCTGATCGAAACGATCGATTTATCACAGTTGGCAAAACTCGATGCCGACAGCGCTAGAGAAGAAATTCGAGACATCGTCAACGACATCATAGCGATCAAAAACTATGCAATGTCTATCTCTGAGCAGGAAGAACTGCTTGAGGATATTTGTAACGATGTTCTAGGCTACGGACCACTGGAGCCGCTCCTTGCGCGTGACGATATTGCCGACATCATGATCAATGGGCCGGACGCCGCCTATGTTGAGGTGAATGGTAAAGTTACAGATGCTGGAATTCGGTTTCGAGACGGCCAGCAGCTACTTTCGATCTGTCAACGCATCGTGAGCCAGGTTGGTCGCCGGGTCGACGAATCCAGCCCTATCTGTGACGCCCGCCTTGCCGATGGTTCTCGTGTGAACGTTATCGCACCGCCATTGGCGATTGATGGCACCGCACTGACCATTCGAAAATTTAAGAAAGACAAGCTGACTCTGGACCAACTCCAGAGTTTCGGCTCAATATCGCCGGAGGGCGCGACCCTTCTTCAGATCATTGGCCGGGTGCGTTGTAACGTTGTCATATCGGGCGGTACGGGTTCAGGTAAAACGACATTGCTCAATTGCTTGACCAATTACATCGATAAAGATGAGCGCGTCATCACATGCGAAGACTCAGCAGAATTGCAACTACAGCAGCCCCACGTTGTTCGTCTTGAGACACGTCCTCCAAACTTGGAGGGCGAAGGCACAATTACGATGACTGATTTGGTCAAAAACTGCCTTCGGATGCGCCCAGAGCGTATTATCGTTGGTGAGGTTCGTGGACCCGAAGTTTTCGATTTGCTACAGGCGATGAACACAGGCCATGATGGCTCAATGGGCACAATTCACTCCAACTCTCCGCGCGAGTGCCTAAGTCGTATGGAATCCATGATTGCGATGGGTGGCTTTGCGCTACCACAGAAAACAGTGCGCGAAATCATCTGTGGCTCAGTCGACGTTATCGTTCAGGCTGCACGCCTCCGAGATGGATCTCGTCGGATCACTCACATTACTGAAGTAATCGGCATGGAAGGTGATGTTATCATCACTCAGGATTTGATGCTTTTTGACATAACCGGTGAAGATGCCAACGGAAACTTCGTTGGTAAGCACCGCTCAACTGGCGTTGGCCGACCGCATATGTGGGACAGAGCGCGCTACTACAATGAAGAGCAAAGACTGGCCACAGCGCTCGATTCGATGGAGGTCATTGATAGCTAATGTTGACCCTTTCATCAGTTAGAAACGGGAGGTTGCAGGTATGATAGCTGGCATCTCTCTCAATGTTATCGGACTTATTGTTCTCGCTGGTTTGGGTATCGGCGGTGTTCTTTATGCGTTGCTGTTGCCAACGCTTGAAAATCAAGACAAACGCAATCGTCGCCTGCAAAAAGTTAAGTCGCTAAAGACAGACTCGACGTCAAAGCGTGCTGAAGTCGACAAGCAGCAAGAAGGCCAAAAGAGACGCAAGCAGATTTCTGATTCTCTTGGCGAACTTGAAGAGAAAAATAAAGCGCGAGAGAAAAACACAACAAAGCCGCCGCTTAAAACACAAATCAAGCAAGCTGGCTTGAAAATTAGCGTCCGGACTTTCTACATATATTCGATCATTGCTGGTGTTAGCGCTGGTTTTACGGCCCTGATATTTGGAATTCCAATGATCTATTGCATCGGAATTTTGATAGCCGCTGGCCTGGGCCTGCCACGCTGGGTTGTAGCGTATTTGCGCAAACGTCGCGTGAAAAAGTTTCTCGCTGAGTTTCCAAACTCTATTGATATCATTGTGCGTGCCATCAAATCCGGACTTCCGCTTAACGACGGATTGCGATTGATCGCAACAGAGGCGCGTGAGCCTGTACAAAGCGAATTTCGTCGTATTGTCGAAGCACAGCAAATTGGCATGTCGGTACCAGAAGCATGTCTTCGCATGTATGAGACGATGCCGTGTTCTGAAGCTAACTTCTTTGCAATTGTGATCCAAATTCAATCGCAGGCTGGTGGTAATTTGTCAGAAGCACTTGGTAACTTGTCTGGAGTTCTGCGTTCGCGTGCGCAAATGAAAGCCAAAGTCGGCGCGATGTCGATGGAAGCGAAAGCTTCTGCCGCCATTATTGCAGCGCTTCCACCAATCGTAACAATCTTGGTTTACCTTTCCAGCCCAGAATACATCACGCTGCTTTTCACCACTGACACGGGCATTTTGATTTTGGGTGTTTCAGCGGTTTGGATGATGATTGGTGTGTTTGTAATGCGGCAAATGATTAACTTCGATGTTTAGAGGGTAAGAAACATGTCATCAGATATTATTGCTCTTCTAACGTCAGGCCAATTCGTTGTTGCCGTACTTGTAGCAATCAGTGTATTCGCCACGATTTTTA
>JBCDFK010000220.1:0-4783 GCA_039178065.1 Pseudomonadota bacterium
ATCTCCAGCCGCAACCAATCATTGTTGAAGAGGATTCGCCCGCTTGGATCCCTTGCTCTGGCGGTGTCCTTCGTTTGTGCACTCAGCTTGATTCTCATTCTCTTGTTCCCTGTACGCCATGAGTATTCTCTTCGAATTTAGTCAGGAGCAATTATGCAAATTTTCTCAACCAGTTTTTCTGCAGTTTCCAATTCTGCTTGAATTTCTTCACGATCTTCCAACGGTTCTGTATTTTCGAGGTCTTGTCTTAGGTTTATGGCTTTCTGACGGAAGTGAGCTTTCCTTTCTTCCCACATTTCCAGCTCTGCTTTGTCTTCTTTGGTGAATGGGCCAGTTATTCGAACCTGTCCAGTACGCATGTCGATCTGGATATGATCCGGATGCGGGATCGGTTCTGGAATCGGGAGACCTTGACGCTCGCAGCGTTCGATTTCTCTATCCCATTGGATTTTATATTCCATCGCTGTATCCAGCCATTGATCGTGAAGGTGTTTGTTGGCGGTCTCTGTTGCAGCTAACATTTCTGAAAAAAGGCGCTGGGCTCTAGTATTGCCTTTGGCCGCATTGACTGCCATCGAACGAACTATTGCTTGTGCCATTGGTACAGAGACCTGTTTATCCCCGTCATTGACCTTCACGCTGCGATAAGCTTCTTCCAGGATGATGCTTTTAAGTCGTTCTTCGTTTAGTGCAGGTTTTTTATTCTGGCGTCCTTTTGGGCGTCCGTGCGGATTGCCGGATTGACCAGGCTGGAACTGATTTTCGCGCGGCGGCTTAGCGTAGCCGATTTCGTACTGTTTTTTTTGATCCGGCATCGAACGATCAAGTGCGCTTTGTTTTTTGTTTGGCATATTTTTCACTCGGCCGCCTCCCAGATCGGGGTAGAGCTTTCGAGGCCGCAAGCGATCTGCTCGGCATCATCTTTGGCGTAGTTTTCGTAGCGAGCGATTATTCGATCACAATAAATTGGATCGAGCTCACATAGGTAGGCGCGTCGGCCGGTTTTGTGTGCCGCGATCAGTGTGGAACCGGAACCACCAAAGATGTCGAGAACAATATCACCTCTTCCAGAAACATCCCTTATGGCATCAGCAATCATCTGTACCGGTTTGACAGTCGGATGCAGCTCCAACTCATCCATACGACCGGCTTTCAAAGTGTTGACGCCTTTATATTGCCAGACATTGGTGCGGTAGCGTCCGTGTTGACCGAGCTCAAAGGTGTTGATGTGGGCTGCTTTCCCGTTTTTGAAAACGAAGATCAGTTCATGACGCGACCGATAAAAGGTGCCCATTCCGCCATTGTCTTTTACCCATGTGATCAGGTTCTTAAGTTCGGCGTAGACAGTATCGCCTGCTCCGGTAATTTCGCGAATATGTCGCCAATCCATACAAATAAAGTGAATAGAGCCATCGGTTGAAAATCGGCAAAGATTGCTGAATGCGCCTTCAAGGAATTGTGTGAACTGAACTTCGCTCATCTCTCCAGACGCCATGGCAAACTCGCGATGCTTAGTCTTACCTGATCCGCCCACATGTCCGTCGATCGGTACGTTATATGGTGGATCCGTAAAGACCATCTGTGCTCGCTCGCTCGCCATAAGGTTAGCGATTGCGTTCTGGTCAAGCGCATTGCCGCAAATCAATTTGTGCGGTCCAAGCTGCCAAATGTCTCCAAGCTTGCATCGTGATGGAATGGCACCAGTCGGCAGCTGATCATCATCGGGATTGCCAGGCTCTTCTGGTGCAGCACCTTCAATCAGACCATCGATTTCTGCGACAGTGAAGCCAGTGATCGAAACATCGAAGGCCTCGTCTTTAGCCATCAGAGCACCAAGCTCCTCAGCCAGCAAGTCTTCGTCCCAGCCAGCATTCAATGCTAATTTGTTGTCTGCCAAGACATAAGCGCGCTTCTGCGTCTCTGTCATCTGTTCGAGGCGGACACACGGCACAGTATTCATTCCCTTCGATCGAGCAGCTTCCACTCTACCATGCCCGGCCAGAATGGTATTTGCAGAATCAACTAAAACTGGATTGGTAAAGCCAAATGTCTCTATACTGTCGGCAATCTGGCGAATTTGTTTTTTTGAGTGGGTGCGCGCATTGCGCTTGTAAGGTTTAAGCGAAGAAATTTGTAGATAGTCTATTTGTAAATCACGCATGCTTCTTATGCCCTTTGTTGCCAATAACCTCCCTTCTTTGGCTGTGTTTCTTGTCTAACGGTTTACCCCTGCCGTATCCATTTTTGTACACGATTTGTTCTATTTTCGCAAATTGATGTTGGATTTGTCCAACCAAAAAATGCGGAAGATTGGGGAAAACTCATGGGACCAATTTGGTTGAGCCTATCTGCTCGTCCGATGCCTTTGCAAGCATTTCCAAAAAGCACTCTGATAATTCCCTGTAACTTCAAGCATATAGCCTGATATTTCATTTAAATTCCCTGTTAATGGATGTAGGGAAGTACCCTCTAAGCCGTTGTATTTAAGTAGGTAATTCACATGTTTGGACCGATTTTCAGCAAATTGAGCAAGATTTCCCTGTAAATTCCCTGTTAACAGGGAATTTTGGGCCGAGACGGGTTAGGCGAGGACCGCCTCCACAGCCACACATTTTCTCAAAACCTGCGATTCTAGACCACCAGCTGAACTGCTGCGCAGTTTCTAGGTATTGTTGCGAGGTTTTATCTCTGCAGAAACCGATCCGCTGGTTGCGGTAAGCTATTGCACATACTTAGGTTCGGGCGGAAAATTATGCTTTGCCAGATAGAATCGTTTGAAACAGCCGAGCGGCGGGCGAGGGTAGATTGTCTCGCATCACCGTTCGGAGAACGATACCCCCGAACGTCATATCTGGACGGATCCTGACCATTCGCCCAGTTTCAAGATCGTCGCGAACTGAAAGTTCGGTTACCAAGGCGCAACCAAGACCTTGTCTTGCAAAGGCAATGGCCGCTTCGCGATTGGCAACCATCATAAGTTTTGATGGATGAAGCATGGTTGGGCTGGTGGATTTGGGACGATAAGCGGCAATCCAGTTGGAACTGCCAAGGCCGACTAAAAATGTTGTTTCCACATCAAATTCAAATTTGTTTTTGTGGGGTCGAATAGTTGGAACTCTCTGCGAAACCAATACAAGGTCTAGCCATCCAAATTCGGTACCTTCGTCTGTATCGATATCTGGCTTTTTTGGTCGATACTCAGTTCGAATAGCAATATCAAAACGGCTACTATCCAAATCCACCATGCGATCATTCGCATCAATATCCAATGTAACGCCCGGACATTGTGTGCGGTAAGCCGAAACGTGTTGAGGCAACCAGTGGAGCGCCAACTCCGCGGGCAGGGTGACACCCACCGTACCGGTCAACAATTGGTCATCGCCAGAATGAGCTAACGCACTTTGAGCGGCTTCAATCATTCTGCTCGCGTCACGATAGACCTGTTTTCCAGCGCTGGTCAGTTCCATGCTTCGGGTGGAGCGAACAGCCAGCGTAACGTTAAGCTCTTCTTCAAGTTCGGAAAGTGCTGAGGACAGAACTGGTACAGAAAGACTTAGCCGTTGCGCCGCACCGCGAATTGATCCTGCCTGCGCAATCGCTTCGAAATAGGCGAGTCGCCGCATTGATTGGTAAGAGACTGATCGCAACATTGTTTTGTAATTCCAAAGAGTGTCTTTTTTCTTTTTGCACTACAACAAAAAGAGGCGAGGTGCAATTTTGCTTTTTCATCATCCAACTCAATAGGAGGACTATCCGTGAACACTCTGATTACCCGCCGTCGCCTCGTCACTGCTACCGGCATTGGTTCAGTTAGTGCTGCCGCTGCAATGGTTGGCGCAGCATCAACCACTACTGCCGTTGCCCAAACGATGCGAAAGCCAGTTGAGCAAGCGACTTTGGTATCGATTGAGAAATCCGCAGGCACGGCCCACACATTTGTTACAAACAATGATGGCCGCGTAACTATTCAAGTGCTGGAAGGGCCGACAGGGTCAATCATGGTCGATTCTGGCGATGATCCGAAATATTCAGCCGAAGCGCGCACATTTGCTGATTCACTTGGAAAACCAATTGAAGCCGTAATGCTCAGCCATGATCACCCCGACCATACAGGCGGCCTACCATCTTATGCCGGCCTACCGATTTTCACGTCATCCGGTATTCTTTCCAATATACAAAATGGACCCTTTCCAAAGCCAGACAATCTAGGCGAGGTTCAAACGCTGGACGACACTGAAGTTAGCTTTGGCGGCCTCAATTTGCGCATTCACAACTATAAGAATGCTGAAGCCCTAGAGCAGATAGTCATCGAGGCTCCGGAAATGGGAACGGCTATTCTTCAAGACTTGGTCTATAACAATGCGTATTTCTTCCCGGGCATGGATCGACCAGGCTGGATCAGCGTATTGGGTGACCTCAAAAACAAGCTCGAAATTGAAACCCTGTTGGTTGGTCATGGTTATCCGTCTTCAAGTGGCGAGTTGACGGCAGCAATCGACTATTTGAACGAGTATAGTGAAATGGTCGCGCAGTCGTCAGGTCCTGAAGAACTTGTCACGAAAATGAAGGAACGTTGGCCCCAACGGTTAGCCCCAGGTATACTGGAACTTCAGGGCTTTGCATTTCGCTGATAAGTATCTTTGACCCAAGTTGCGGTGAAAATTCACTGCACTCAATGCCCGCAGAGCCGCCACCAAACAAAAGGTTGGTGGCGGTATTTATAAACAAAAAAAAATGCAAATGGAGGTTTGGAGGACCATTAGCAATCAAAATTGATAAAAAA
>JBCDFK010000221.1:0-4776 GCA_039178065.1 Pseudomonadota bacterium
AGATGGTCAACCAAACAATTGTGCACACTTGGCCCGCTCCTGCCTCACCCAGTAGAAATGGTACGCCCATTGCTTCTAAAATCGAACGATTATTTTCAAAATCTGCTTTGGCACCGCCCACCATTATCGACAATGTACCGGCCTCGGCGCCAGCAACACCACCTGATACTGGTGCGTCTAACATACCGAATCCCGACTTGATAAAGGTCTGGTGATGGGCACGCGACAAATCAGGCGCAAGCGAACTCATGTCGATAATGCAGGTCCCTATTGTCGCTGACTCACGCACGCCTCCCCCTCCCAACAAGACGCTCTCGATCGCCGATTGCCCGGCAAGCATGGTAATAATTGTTGAAGCATCAGACACGGCCTCTTCGATATTGCCGCAGACAGTAGCGCCATACTCTGCAAGCTGTTGTGCCTTGTCCGCGCTTCGGTTCCAAACCCGCAACTGGTAGCCAGCTTGGCACAGTCTCCGCGCCATAGGCGCTCCCATAAGACCAGTCCCAAGGAAGGCTATTTTGCCGGAAGTCGAGTGATGTTTCATTAGAACTCCTCAATGTTGAACTTTTTTTATGGATTTCACAATTTTGTCTGTGTAATAATTCTACATTCTTGATGTAAGTGAGCATGGGTATGACTGTCGCGCAACGAATTCCGGAAATGATACGGGTCAAGCTGGATAGTCTTGGCGCCTCGGAACGCCGAGTGGCGCATCTTCTTGTCGAGGAACCAGAAACCTATTCGGGTGCGGGACTTGCGACATTGGCCGAAAAGGCAAATGTTAGCCAGCCGACAGTTATCAGGTTTTGTCGTAAGCTTGGGTTCAAAGGATTTTCTGATTTCAAAGTGGCCTTTGCACAGAGCCTTGCCATCGAACCTCTGGCCAGTCATCAGGATATCGATCCGAAAGACACATCCAGCGACATAATTCGCAAGGTATCGCAATCTGCCATTCAGGCAATCACCGGTGTGCGTGATGCAACTGAACCGACTGAAGTTGCGCGAGCTGCTGAACTGATTGGTTCTGCGCGCCGAGTTGAATTTCTGGCCAATGGCGCTGCCAAATCGGTTGCTGTAGAAGGTCACAATAAGCTCTATCGCCTCGGCGTGCCCTGTGGTGTAACTAGCGACGCGTTTACTCAAACAGTCTTGGCCAACATTCTCGGGCCAGGCGATATGCTCCTCGCCATTTCGTTTAGTGGAACCGCAGCGCTGCAATTGAACGCTGTCGAAGCGGCTCAACAATCTGGCGCAACGGTTATTGCTTTGACCCGCCCGCGATCGCCTTTGGCGAAACGGGCAGATGCGGTTGTTGGCGTGACGGTTCTTGAAGATTTTGAGACTTTTACGCCGCTGTCCTCGCCGCTGGCTTTCATGGTTGCGCTCGATGCTGTGATTGTTGCTGCTGGCAGCCATAGGCCGGAGGGCACCATCGAAAAACATCAACGCGGCAAGGTCGCTCTTTCTTTGATCAAGGATGTGACAAGTTGAGCCCTTCAACGCGGTACTATCAGATATTCCGGCCGAACTTTGCGCCCTTCAAGACAGGCCAGCAATGACTCGGCGCACATATCTGCCATCATCCTCGTTGCACTTGTGCTTACGCCGGCAATATGTGGGGTCAAAATCACATTGGGCGCATTTCGTAAAGGACTCTCCCGCAGTGGTTCGTTTACAAATACGTCAAGGCCAGCCCCCCCAATGCGGCCGCTTTGCAGCGCTTCGGCCAACGCGTTTTCATCAACCAACCCGCCACGCGCTGCATTGATAACAAAGGCTCCATGCTTCATTGAAGCTAGCGCTGAGGCATCCAGTACCGGCTTGTCGACCGCGGGGATGTGGAGCGTGACAATGTCGGCTTCAGAAACCAGCCTGTCAAACGGGACGTGCGAAGGTACGTCCGACAAAATAGGATCATAGGACATAATCGACATCCCAAATGCTTCGGCGCGTTGCGCTACAGCTCGGCCAATTCGCCCAAAGCCAATGATGCCAAGCGTACGTCCGTACAGCCCCGGGAATATCGTTTTCTTCCACCCCCCTGACATGACTTCGGCATGATTTGGGAGAATGGAACAAGATAGATTTGTAATCATTGCGAGAACCACATCGGCCACCGATTGTGAATTGGCGCCCGGAGAAATTGAAACCTCTATCCCGCGCTTGCGCGCCTCTTGAAGGTCCACATTGTCGAAACCTACACCAAAACGGGCAATCGCCTTTAATTTTGGTGCAAGCGCAATGTTTGCCGCTGTATATGACTCTAACCCCACTAGAACAGCGACTGCATTTGGCAATCTTCTCGCCAGCTCCTCCTGTGTCAGCGTCACGCCGGTTTCGTTGCGCCACAGCCGATAACCAGCAGCTTCCAAGGATTGGAGCCCAGGTGATTGAACCGTGCCAAGCGGTGGCGGATTGATGAGGATCAACGGTTTATCGGTCATTACTCTTGACTCCTTTGCAGCCCGCGCCCGATCCATTTCAGCCAGATCGGTGACGTCAAAACGAGAATTGTCATTCCAATGAACAAGCAGAATATCGGACTCTCGAAGAACCGTAGGGGTTGGTCCCGAGTCAGTAGCAGCCCTCGCCGCAAGCCCTCTTCAAATGGTTGCCCCAGCACATATCCAATGACGATAGGTGCTAGCTGAAAGCCGCCATAACGCAGGAACAGTCCGACGAAACCTGCAATGATTGCGACATAAACATCCACCATCGAACCACGAACTGTATAAGCACCAATTAGCGACAACATCAGCACGACTGGCATCAATATCGATGCAGGTAGCTTCAATAAGCGAGTAAATATGCCAGCGCTGAAAGCGCCAACAAACAAGAGCAGGATATTCGCTAGCAAAAGTGCAAGGAACATCATATTCACAAGGACAGGCTCGTCTACATAGAGACGGACGCCCGGCGTGACGCCGTGAATGATCAATGCTCCAATTAGAACCGCCGTACCGCCATCGCCTGGAATGCCAAGCGCCAATGTTGGAACCAACGCGCCGCCTGTTACAGCATTGTTCGACGCCTCAGATGCGATCACCCCATCCGGTTCACCCGTTCCAAAATTCGCCGAATTTGGAGAGCTGCGCCGGCCATCCGCATAACTTACAAACGCCGCAGTGACTGCGCCAACCCCTGGGAGAACACCAATAAAAGATCCAATCGCAGATGCGCGCAGAAGCTGTTTGATTCTGCCCATCCATTCACGCGGTCCGGCGATCTGAAACCCAACACGTCCCACCGGCTTTCCTTGGGAGGCTGGTCCAGAAAATGCTTGATGGAACACTTCGGAAAGAGCAAAAACACCCACCAGAATGGGGATGACATGAAAACCGGCCGACAGGGCAAAATTGCCGTAATCAAAGCGCGACAAACCAGTAAAATTATCCTGCCCGACTGTGGATAGGAATAGTCCCAATAGCGCTGCTAGCAATCCCTTGATGGTGTTGCCCTGACTAACCCAAGCGATCGTCGTCATCGAGAAAATGATCAGCGCCAAAATTTCGATTGACCCAAAATTGATCGCTACCAAGCTTAGCGACGGAGCAGCGATCATTAGAATTAGAACCGAGAAGATCCCACCAAAAATCGAAGCTCCTGTGGCCCAGCCCAAAGCCTCACCAGCACGGCCGGCAACGGTCATTGGATATCCGTCCATTACAGTGGCCGCAGACTGTGGTGTACCCGGTACGTTGATCAGGATGGCGGATACACTGCCGCCATAGACTGAGCTCACATATACAGAAAGTAGCAGCACAATTGCTGGTCCGCTATCAATGGCAAATGTCAACGGCAACATCATCGCAAGTGCAACAACCGTACCAAGCCCTGGTAACGCACCAACAAAGGTGCCGATGATTACGCCAGCGACTAGCGCCAATATCCCCTGGGTAGTGAAAATAAGAGAAAGGGCTTCAAGCATCGTCAACCTGCCTCAACCGGATCCGAGAAGGGTTGCTGTTGGCAGGCTGAGCTCAGCCACTTGAACGATAATATACCAGGATACCGCAGGTGCAGTCACCGTAACACAGATCAATAGTACCCAACGGCGCAATCCCATGGCGGCACCGAGCAAACCGATGGCGATAACCATCGTAATGTAGAACCCAAAATATGGCATGAAGGCCGCTGACAGAGCCGCAATCGCTGTTGCAGCGAGAAACCGTGCCCACGCGGCAGGGTCCGACCAGCTTACTGATTCCGTAAATCCAGCTCCGCTTACGCGGCTCAGAAAGCTGCGCACCAAAAGCAAAATAGATAGAAACATCATCGCGATCAGCAAAACGCGGGGCACCAAAACCGTGCGTGCCTCATCTGCATCTGCTAGTGAAAACCACTCCGGGTTGAAGGTCGACCAAAAGATGCAGGCGGCCAATCCAAAAATTGCAATCGCAAAGAGCCGATCGCTGGTTCGTTCTGACGCGCGGCTGCTTGAAGTCATTTCGAATAATCCAATTTTGGGGACCGCCATCGCGTCGCGTTGACGGCCCGGCGAAAAGTCTTACTTGGCCAGCCCCAGAGATTTCAGCAAGGCACCATTGGTGTTGTATTGTTTCTCGAACCATGGTCCAAACTCGGAACTTCCCATGTGCTGAATATTCCAGCCGACATTTGCAATGCCAGATTTGAACGCCTCAGCGGTAACAGCTTCTGAGCAGGCTCCATCGAGCTTCTCCACGATACCAGCAGGAGTTCCTTTAGGAACAAACAGTCCAAACCAAATGCCTAAATCTAGATCCGATCCGTTCACTTCTTTTATAGATGGCG
>JBCDFK010000222.1:0-4770 GCA_039178065.1 Pseudomonadota bacterium
AAAAAGGCGAGCCGGATAAGGCCGCAACTAATTCTCGATCCATTGCTTGATAGGGCAGATATCATTCGCCAGGTCGAGGCAACATGGCTGACCAGAGATCTAGTCAATACACCAGCAAATGAAATGGGGCCGGATCAGATAGAAGCAGCGGCGCGCGCTGTTGCGAAAGCCGGGAAGGCGACACTAAAAGTTATCAAAGGCGATGACTTGATTTCAAAGAACTTCCCAATGATACACGCCGTTGGACGCGCATCGACTATTGCCCCAAGGCTCATCGATTTTGCTTGGGGCGACAAGAAAGCGCCGAAGCTTACTTTGGTCGGCAAAGGCGTCGCATTTGATACGGGCGGTCTCAACATCAAAGGCGCGACCTCTATGCGCAACATGAAAAAGGACATGGGTGGTTCGGCCAATGTGCTCGGACTTGCAAAGATGATCATGGACGCCAAACTCAACGTCCGTTTGCGCGTCTTGATTCCGGCGGTTGAAAACGCGATTGCAGGCAGTGCATTCCGACCTGGCGATGTTTTGCAAAGCCGTAAGGGCCTGACGGTTGAAATTGGCAACACTGATGCAGAGGGCCGATTGGTGCTAGCTGACGCTCTCACATTAGCGTCTGAAGAAGCGCCGGATATGATTATCGATATGGCGACTTTAACGGGAGCTGCCCGCGTGGCCCTAGGTGCAGAACTGCCGCCTTATTACAGTGATGACGAGAGTTTCGCCGAGGCGTTGCAAACGGCTAGTCGCACTGAACACGATCCGCTTTGGCGCATGCCCTTGTGGAGAAACTACGATAAGACTTTGTCTTCCGCCGTCGCAGACATGAACAATATCTCGGGCGATGGTATGGCTGGTTCCGTTACCGCGGCATTGTTCCTTCAACGCTTCGTACCCAGAGAAATAAGCTGGGCGCATTTAGATATATTTGCTTGGACACCTTCAGCGAGTGCACATGCGCCGGTCGGCGGAGAGGCGCAGGGTATCCGTGCATTGTTTGGCGCGCTAAAGCAGCGTTATGCATGATTGGTGAATTTCCAAGGGTGACGCTTGCCTTACGGTACATAAATCACGCATATTAGTTCGGGTCCGTAACAGTAACGGTGCGTTTTTATGCCGGTCACTCTCAAGCCAAGTCAGGCACTCACTCTTTGGCATTCGGTCATCTTGTCCGAAGTGCGTGATAGTGCGCCTGATTTAACGATGCGCCAATCGGCCATCTTGCTGACAATATATCTTGATCCGCCACCACATACGGTGCGCGGCCTTGCAGCCCATTTGGGTGTGTCAAAGCCTGTAATAACGCGCGCTCTTGATACGATGGGTATGATGAAGCTTGTAAGTCGTCACCGTGATCCGCGTGATAAACGCAATGTGATAATCTCGCGTACAGTTGAAGGCGCGCTTTATTTGGAGCGGTTTGCAGATAACATAATTGCCAAAGGGCAGGAGTTGTCACATTGAGTGGAAAACTCGATAGACGCCTACATGCTTTTCGAGACGATTTAGCCGATGAAACGCTCATTGGTAAGGTAAGTGCCGCAGAATTTGTGCAAGGCGAGAAACAGCGCATCAACGCACCATATGTCGATGTCCGCCCGCAACCTGAGTTGGGCGCTGGCATAGACACGCAGCTTTTACATGGAGACATTGTTCGCGTTTTTGATATCGCCGATGGATGGGCATGGGTTCAAGCACAACGCGATAGCTATGTTGGTTATCTACCCAAGAAATTCCTTCGTAAGATCACAAAATCAACTAAGCCCGATTCTCATCGTGTGGCAGTTGAAAGAAGTTTTCGCTATGCCGCGCCAGACATGAAGACTCCAATAGTGGACTGTCTATCGATGGGTTCAGTGGTTGCGATTGTAGGTGAAGCTGAAACGCGGGGTACCAAATATGCTCAGACACAAGATGGAAAATACCTTATCGCGCATCATCTATCCCCGATCGATGAGTACACAAGTGACTATGTGAGCGTTGCGGAAGGACTTTTACACACGCCTTATTTGTGGGGCGGCACGACCGCTTTCGGTGTGGATTGCTCCGGCCTTGTACAGCTTTCAATGTTGATGACGGGCAAGGAAGTTATGCGCGATACAGACATGCAGGAAACATCGATCGGCACGGAGCTTGGTTTCTCAGCAATGGATGGCGGTCTAAAGCGTGGAGACCTCATATTCTGGAAAGGTCATGTTGGCATAATGCGTGATGCTGAAACACTTATTCACGCCAATGGCCACACCATGAATGTTGCGACCGAAAAACTTGAGGACGCTATAGAACGCATTGGCTATTTGTATGGATTTCCAACAACGCTGCGGCGGCCCTAATCAGAGACAACACCCTCGGGGGCTGTTTCAATATCAAATGCAGCGGCCATAAGCGCCTTTGTGTAATCGGTCTTCGGTTCGTCAAAAATTTGAGCAGCAGGACCATGTTCCACCACATTACCATTGCGCATTACAATCACTTCATTGGCAAGCGCGCGCACAACTTTCAAATCATGGCTGATAAACAAATATGCCAAATTGTGCTTTTTCTGTAGCTCACGCAACAAGTCCACCACCTGGGCTTGAACGCTCATATCAAGCGCTGATGTGGGCTCATCCAGCATGATAAATTTGGGCGTCAGCACCATTGCACGCGCGATCGCAATGCGTTGGCGTTGGCCTCCGGAAAATTCATGCGGATATCTAAAGCGCGTATTCGGATCAAGCCCGACTTCATTTAAGGCATCAACGACACGCATATCGCGCTCATCCCTTGTCAATTCGGGCGAATGAATTTCGAGACCTTCTGCGATTATTTCAGTTATCGACATGCGCGGACTGAGTGATCCAAATGGATCTTGGAATACGACCTGAAGATCCTTGCGTGCTGGGCGCATGTCGCGGAAGCTGCGCTTGTTGATGTCTTCGCCATTAAATGAGATGCGCCCTTCAGACGAAATGAGCCGCGACAGAGCCAGCCCGAGCGTCGTTTTGCCAGACCCTGACTCACCGACGACACCAAGCGTTTGTCCGGCTCTGACCGTAATGTCGATACCGTCAACGGCTTTCACATGGTCCACAGTTCTGCGCAAAAAGCCCTTTTTGATTGGAAACCAGACTTTCACCTTGTTACCTTGCATCACAACGGGTGCTGCATAATCTAGTTTGGGTGGTGTGCCCTTTGGTTCCGCATTTAAAAGGTGTTTGGTGTAGGCATGCTGAGGATCGTCAAAAATTGCGGCCGTCGGTCCCGCCTCGACGATTTCACCTTGGTTCATCACACACACGCGGTCTGCAATTTTGCGCACAATTCCAAGATCATGCGTGATAAACAACATCGACATGTCAAATTGGTCTTTAAGCCCGTCGAGCAATTTCAATATTTGTGCTTGAACAGTGACATCAAGCGCAGTCGTAGGCTCATCAGCGATAAGAAGCCTGGGCGTGTTGGCAAGAGCCATGGCAATCATCACACGTTGGCGCTGGCCGCCAGATAGCTGGTGAGGATAGGCCGCCAGCCTTTTGTCTTCATCGCGAATACCAACTTTCCTGAGCAGAGATAGCGTCCGATCACGCACCTTGCCATCGGGTACCGTTCTGTGAAGTCTCAAGACCTCGCCAATTTGCTTTTCAATTGTATGCAGCGGATTGAGCGATGTCATTGGCTCCTGAAAAATCATTGAGACATCATTGCCGCGCACACCTCTGAGCTCAGCCTCTGGCGCGTTCATCAAGTCTTTTCCGTCAAACAATATCGAACCGGATGGATGACTAGCCGCTGGGTATTGCAACAGTTTCAGAACAGACAGTGCTGTCACCGACTTTCCGGAGCCGGACTCACCCACAAGCGCCACTGTTTCGCGTTGACCGATGTCGAAGGACACATTCTTGACAGCGTGATTGACATTACCGCCTTGGGTAAAATCTACCGATAAGTCGCGGATGGATAAGAGGGGAGATCCGGTCATGCAAATGTCTTTCTGGGATCAAATGCATCGCGCGTTGCTTCGCCAATGAAGACTAAAAGCGAGAGCATTACCGACAGCACCACGAAACCTGTAAAGCCAAGCCACACAGATTGCAGATTGTTCTTGCCTTGCAGTACCATTTCGCCAAGAGATGCGGAACCCGGTGGCAAACCAAAGCCCAAAAAGTCGAGCGATGTTAGGCTAGCAATTGAACCGCTAAGAATGAAGGGTAGGAATGTAAGCGTCGCGACCATTGCGTTGGGCAATAAATGCCGGAACATGATCTTGCCATTGCTGAGCCCCAGTGCACGCGCCGCATTCACATATTCAAAATTTCGAGCACGCAGAAACTCGGCGCGCACTACACCCACAAATGCAACCCAGGAAAATGCAAGCATAATTCCGAGCAATATCCAGAATCCCGGCGGCAATACCGAAGCAACAACAAGCAGTATGTATAGTTGTGGCAGCGAAGACCAAATCTCTACGATGCGCTGGCCGGTCAAATCAGTCCATCCACCGTAGTAGCCTTGTATTGCACCAATTGTGACACCAACAATTGCCGACAAAGCCGTCAATATCAGGCCAAAAAATACCGAAACTCTAAAGCCATAAATTGCACGCGCTAAAACATCGCGCGCCTGGTCATCGGTACCGAGCCAGTTGAAATTGCCAGCAACACAGTTGGGATCGTCAGCACCGGCAGGATAACGGGCGCAAAGCTCGTCGCGGCTTTCAAACAAAAAAGCAGGCTTGGAGGGCGCGCTCGTCGGCACTTCCTTGTTCACAGAGCGAAATGAATAGCGAAC
>JBCDFK010000223.1:0-4760 GCA_039178065.1 Pseudomonadota bacterium
AGCGTCGATTTTCCCGCGCCAGAGGGTCCCACAATTGCGACGGATTTTCCGGCTGGCACTTCAAATGATATGCCTTTTAGAATTTGCCGCGTTGGATCATAGGCAAATTCCACATTGTTAAACTCAATAGCGCCCTTGCCCACCTTCAGGGGCTTGGCATCTTCATCATCTTGAATTTCGGCTGTGACATCGAGCAAGTCGAACATTTGTTCGATATCGGTTAGACCCTGGCGGATCTCGCGATAAATAAATCCGATAAAGTTCAGCGGAATGGACAATTGCATCAGCATTGCATTGATGAAAACAAAATCGCCAAGTGTCTGCTCGCCTGCAATAACGGCGCTGGCTGACATCCACATCATGGCCAGCAAACCGACACCAAATATTACGCCCTGGCCAAAGTTAAGCCAACCGAGCGAAGTCCAAACGCGCGTTGCAGAGCGCTCATAGCTTTCCATCGACTTGTCATAGCGATGGGCTTCCATATCTTCGTTGCCAAAATATTTGACCGTTTCAAAATTAAGCAACGAGTCGATAGCTTTTGAATTCGCATCGGTGTCGGAATCGTTCATATCGCGCCGAATCTGGATGCGCCAATCACTGGCCCGAATTGTGAACCAAGAATAGGCCCACACCATTACGCTGGTTACTGCAACATATTGCCATCCGTAGGTAAAACCGAAAATTATCGCGATAAGCGCAAATTCGATGATTGTGGGCGCGGTGTTTAAGATCGTGAATCGAACAATCGATTCAATGCCTTTGGTTCCTCGCTCGATGATACGCGATAAGCCGCCGGTTCGACGTTCCAAGTGGAAACGCAGCGATAGTTGATGCATGTGAACGAAGGCACGATATGCTAGCTTCCGAACCGCGTATTGCCCAACGCTGGCAAACAGCGCATCGCGCAATTGCTGAAGACCAACATTAACGATACGGAAGAAGTTGTAGGCGAAGACAAGCATCAAAGGGCCAAGGAAAATAGCCGGAAGCCAGCTGTTTTCGGCAATGGTCAACTCGCCATTGAGTGCATCTGTTACCCATTTAAACGCATAGGGAACCAGCATCAAAACGAGTTTAGACAAGATGAGATAAAAGCCCGCCCAAATTACTCTTTGTTTCAGATCTGCTCGCTCTGACGGCCACATATAAGGCCAAAGGTTCTTGATGGTTCTGAACGTACCGCTATTATCGGTCGTTACGGTCTTGTCTGACACTATAGAAACTTTCTTACGAGACAGGTTTGCCCGGCGCTCTTAATTGTTATTTTCATCGGCCTCGTCAGGAAGCGTAAAAACTTGCCCCGGCCAAATCATGTCGGGATCCCGTATTTGTTCATCATTGGCCTTATAGATAGTCGTATATTTTATTCCCTGCCCATACACACGCTTTGAAATGTGCCAAAGCGTATCGCCGCGGCGAATAACAACAGAACTATCGACCGGTGTGAGGGGCTGATCCAAGTCAGCATTTTCTGTGGGTGTTGATGAGGCTACATTGGCGGCAGGTGCTGACGCGGTTTCCACGGGTTCTGCGACAGCCGTGTCTGTACCTGCAATGGTTGTAGCCGGTGCCGAAGCATTCGTGTTTTCGGCAGCTACTGTTCTTTGAGGCGCGTCCTGCTCAATCTTTGGTGGTTCATTTGGCAGCCTGGTTGTTGCCGGAACTGCAACGGCGGCAAGTTTTTCGCCTGCACTTCGGGTGAATGGCACAGCTGCACGCATTACAACTTCTGCACTGTTGGATGACAGAGCATCCGCTCGAATTATGTAATCGCCCACCGGAAGTTCTCTGTTTACCTCAATCAGAAACCGCCCTTGCGCACTTGCTTGAGCATCGCCAAGCAGAATTTCGTTGGCATAAATGCGCAACTTGGTGCCGGGTTCAGCTGCACCAGCAACAAATACGGTTGGACCATCGATTTCGACAGCTTCGATTCGTATTTTCTTCGCTTCTGACTGTGCAGGCTTTGCTGGTTCAGCTGCAGGTTCAGGCGCAGGTTCAACATTTGCAGTTTCAACCGGTTGATCTTCAGTGGTTTCCGATGCCTGTGCTGGCTCAGCTTCTGCTGCCTCCGTCTCAGAAGGTTTTTGAGCTGTTTCACTCTCCGCAGCAGGCGCGGACGCCGTTTCAACTTCCGGCACAGTGATCAGACGAGAAGGCTCACCCGGCGCTTCAACCAGCGCGATAACTTCGTCGCTCCCTGCCTCGGGAATTGATACGATTGCGGTTTCAGCGGATGTCATTACAACGCCTTCGCTGTCGGTCGAACGCAATACAATTTCATAATCGCCCGGGTTCAGAGCTTCGTCGAGAATGGCAACGAACTCTCCGTTGGCGTTTGCAGTTGTTTTCGTCAGCGTTTTTGTGCCAGCGACCAATTCCATTTCCGCACCTGGCGACGCAACACCAGCGACAACCATGTCGCCATTTGGTTCAACGCGCAGCAAATCAAATACAGGTGGAACAGGCGGTGGTGCTGCTAGCGCTGCAATTTCTGCCTCTGCTTCCGCTTCTTTCGCTTCAGTCTCGTTTAAAGCATCTTCAGCTGCAGTTTCTGCTTCAGCAGCTGGCGCTGCTTCTTCAGCTTCTACAACCGTTTCCATCGGTGTTTCGACTTCTGGCGCAGCTGCTTCCTCGACCGGTTTTTCAACTGCAGGCTCGGCAGTTTCTTCCATCGGTTTTTCGGTCGGAACAGGTTCAGTTGTGACTTTTTCTAGCGGGTCAGTGGTTTCTGCAGGTGCTTCTGCTTCCATTGACGCTTCAGCTTCAGGTTTAGCTGGCTCAGTTTCAGCGCTATCGGGCACGACTTCCACGCCTTCAGGCAGCGAAGCCATTTCATCATCGGATGACGAACGTTCCATGAATCTGTCGAGCAGCGCATTGGCGTCAAAAAATTGTCCGGAACTGACAATTCCGGTTACGATGAGCAGCCCCGCAAATATTGCGACACCTAATTTCTGATTTGACATTCTCTAACCCTGCCTAATTGCCCCACTGAGATAGCGTGAGTGCGTACGAATTACGGTGTTTTACGCTTAATTTCTCGCAGAATCCAATCGCAATGTAATCATTCACTGATTTGTGCTTGACCAGAGAACAACCTGTTGCCAAATGGACAAATGAACAGTCTCAATTCCATTTGTGTTTACTGCGGTTCATCGCCCGGAAAAAACCCTGAATTCATTGCCAATGCCCGTCTATTGGGCAAATCAATTGCTGAACACAATCTTCGGCTGGTTTATGGCGGTGGAACTAAAGGGCTCATGGGCGCCGTGGCCGATGAAGTGATGCTGGGCGGCGGTAAAGTCACCGGTATAATCCCCGAATTTTTGATGAATATGGAAGCCACATCTGAAGCGCTCAACCGATTGGATGATCTGGTTGTTACGACCGATATGCACACGCGAAAACACTTGATGTTTGAACGGGCTGACGCATTTGTAACTCTGCCTGGCGGCATCGGCACATTGGAAGAGGTGGTGGAGATCATGACATGGGCACAGCTTGGCCGACACACCAAGCCAATCGTGTTGGCAAATGTGAACGGATTTTGGAACCCGCTTTTACAACTTCTGGAGCATATGGCTGATAGCGGATTTATTCATACCAGCCATTTGGTTAGGCCGCTGGTGATCGAAAATGCCGAAGATATTGTCCCCGCCATATTAGATGCAATGGGTCCGGCAACTGGCGATGAAGATATAATTTCTAGAATGTAACCTAAGCAATTACTTTTACTATTCTTTTTTGAACAAGGAGTAGGAGTAAAGCGCCAATCCGGTCCAAATGAAGCCGAATGCGATACCATGTAGGGGCGAAAATGGTTCTTCGAAAACGAACACGGCCCACAAAAATATCAATGTAGGCGCAATGTATTGCAGCAGACCTATCGTCGTGTATCGAAGCAGCTTCGCACCGTTGGCATAGAGGATAAGCGGCACAGCGGTTACAACGCCAGACAACATAAGTAATCCAGCATCGCGCCATCCCGTTGGGCCGAAATGTCCGTTGCCTGATGCCGTGAACCAAATCGCAACACCTGATGCCGGAATGGCTAAGATCAGCACTTCGAGCATGAAACCCTGCGATGGACCCACGGGTAATGTTTTTCGCAAATAGCCATAAATGCCGAAGGAAAATGCGAGCGCTAGCGAAATCCATGGAAGGCCACCTGCCCCAAATGTAAGTATACAAACAGCTATCACTGCGCAGGCAACGGCTGCGATTTGCAATTTCGTGAACCGCTCGCCGAGCAAAACTACGCCGAGCACGACATTGACCAAGGGATTGATGTAATAGCCTAGCGCTCCTTCAACCGCCCGCTCGGCGGCAATTGCCCAAACATAAATGCCCCAGTTGACTGAGATGAGGGCGGCGGTGACTGCAGCCATCAACAATACACGTGGGCTTTTGATCGCCGACTTCAAATCATCGGTGCGCCCGAGCCACAATATGATTATACCAGCAACGGGGATCGACCACAGGACTCGGTGAGCCACCACTTCAACGGTCGGAATATGCCCAACCGCTTTCAGATAAATTGGAAACATGCCCCACAAAAAGAAGGCTGACATCGCATAGATAAAGCCCGCGACAGGCTCACCCGAACGGGTCGACTTTGTATCATGGGAAAGCGTTGGTCTCATTAGACCGCAGTACACTGAAATCGGTAACACGAAAACCAGAAACTTGTGTGGGTGTTATTGAGTTGATGAAGGCAATATTTGCTCTTTTATCGATGTAAGAGCTATTCAGCA
>JBCDFK010000224.1:0-4758 GCA_039178065.1 Pseudomonadota bacterium
AACGAGATATTTTAAATGTTGCTGAGGCGTTTTACCCTTGGGTACAGGCTCATTGGGATAATTATATTTGAGCTCATCGAGGTTAAAATTACATAGAGCCACGATGTCTTGCGTTGCAGCAATTGCTTGCGGGTAATCTTTGAAAAGTCGTGTCATTTCATGTGGTGTTTTAAGATGACGTTCCGCATTAACTTGCAGCAGAAAGCCAGCATCATCGAGTTTTTTTCCTTCGCGAATGCAGCTGACTACATCCTGTAATGCACGCCTTTCAGGCTCATGATACAGAGCCGCATTGGTTGCAACCAAAGGCACATCAGACTGCTTTGCAAGATTAGCGACCATGCGCATGCGTTTGCGATCATCGCCGCGAAACAACCAATTGAGAGCTAACCAAATACCAGCTGGGTTAGCAGTTTTGAGCTGGTTGAGCATTGTGAAAATATCATTATACCGCGCTTCAAAATCATCGGGTGGCAGCACAATAAGCGCTTGGCCTTCAGCGCGGCTAACCAGGTCATATAACTCGATATGGCACTCGCCTTTTGGCGCAGAGCGCTTGCCATCAGATAGTAATTTGCACAAACGGCCATAGGCTGCGCGGTCTGTGGGATAGCACAGGCAAGATAATCCATCGACTAGGTCAATCCTTGCACCCACCAGCAGTTTAAATCCTTCGCTCTTTGCTTGTGCATGGGCGCGAACAATTCCCGCCATTGTATTGCGATCTGCCACGCCGATTGCTGTGTGACCCAGCGCTTTGGCCTGAATAACCATCTCGCCGGGATGCGAGGCACCCTGAAGGAATGTGAAATTGGTTGTGCATTGCAATTCGGCATAAGCGGGTGCCTCTATTTTATCTTGCGGTATATTGGGTCGTTTAGGACGTTTGAACTTTATCGGCGGATTTTCAGGTGGGCGGGCCATTAGAATAATCCGTGGACGAACCAGCTTGTGGTCATCATCATTTTGCTTGTCGCATCTCCATTGTCATTGTCGCTGGCTACAATCGCCTGTTTTTTAGTGGCTCGAAAAATCCAATAACGTTGGCCATGCTCATCTTCGACATCATAATAATCGCGGTAAGCGGCACTGGATTTTGTTTTTAGATTGTCATGCCACCATTCAGGTAAAATACGTTCAGGCCCGCGTGATCGCGTAACTTTCCGCAGCACTTTACGCCAGATGAACTGTACCGGTGGACTATCGGGTAATTCAGCTGTTACTTGGGCTGGTTCGGGCTGAACAAACAGTCGTGTAGGCCGCGGCGCCCATACAGGCTCAAGCGCTTTCCAGTCTTCCCATTTGATTTGGGTATTCACATTTGCCAAGCGTTGGGCGCGCTCTGGCACGTGGCTTGTGCAAGGCGCTAAACGGTTGACCGTTTTTGGGCCAAATCGGTTTGTCAAAATGTCAGCAAAGGCGGCGATAGAAGGCGCGCTGATTGCGGCTTGTTTTTGCTCTACCATATCGTGCTGGCTTGCATGTATTGGTTCAACATCACTGGCTTCCAGCACAAAAAGGTCAATACCAAAACCGCAATCAATATGGTCGAGCCGGTCTTTGAAAAGACGCCAAATATTTTCAGACCTGTTAACGGGCTGCGACAGGGATGCAGAAACCGAGCCGGCTCCACCATCGGCGCGATAACCTGTCAAACAAAACCTTCGCGCACCTTTGCCAGCAGCTTGAAGTTGGGCGCAAAGCTTGGGTAGTAATTCTTCAAGCGCAATGGCTATGGCGCCCTGTTCGAGCGCCAAAGCGGGGCAAGGGCGACTCTTACGAAAAAGCTGCGGCTCAACAATATAATCGAGCGGTTCTGCTAGCTCACCCGATAATTGATCGAGCCGCCATTGTACCGATTGCGCAAGGCCAGAGATCTTTGTCTTGCTTTCGGATTTTTTGCTTTCGCGAAATCGTCGTTCCAACGCAGCGCGCGGCAGATTGCTAACATCGCCGATGTTTTTCAGACCCAGCCTTTTAAGCAGCATGATTGTTTCATCATCTAGCCGTAATGCTTCAACAGGCAGAACATTGAGCGCTTCAACGCCATCGGTCTCGGGTAAAATATGCAGCACTGAAGCACCATGATGTGTGAGTGCAAAACAAGCGCTGAATGTGTTGGCAATGGCAATATAACTTGAAAACCCCATTTTACTCAGCCGCGTTTCAATGTCTTGCGCCATTTTCTTTTCGCCGCCGAACAAATGCGCACAACCGGTAATATCCAGTACGAAGCCCTCATCGCGATAAATACAAACTGATGGTGAGTAACGCAGCATCCAGTGCGCTAGTTTAGTGAGCGCAAAATGATCTGCTTGCGTGTTGTGCGTCTTAACACGCAAGTTTGGTATCATAGCGCGGGCATCTGTGAGTTTCATACCGGGCCAAACGCCTTCGCGCTGACCATCGGGGCCGGCGGCTGTGATACGCGTACCTTTTGCATTGTTTTGAACAAGCACAAGCGGTGCCTGGTCTGTTTTGGTTTGTTCGTCCGTTTCAGTTTCCTCTTTGGCTTCCCACCATGGCTTTTTGTGCTGCGCTTGCCTCTGGCGCATCTTCATAAAGCGTTCGGTTGGAAAGTAAGGCAGCCGGACGAAAAGAATGCGTCTGGTCATCCCAAGCAATCCTCCATGGGTAAGATGTGTTTTGTTGTTTGTTAGAAAATGTATCGGCTTCCATGCGTGGCATGGTTTTGCCGCTGCGGGTACGGGGCAGGGCGACCATCCATGTGGGAAGGCCAGGCCCGAACGGATCGCGTGGATCTTCAATGCCGTATGTGGGTGCAATTTGAAAACGGGTAAGAGCTGCAGAGCCCAATGCGCCATCGGTGTTCGGGCTCATTAATAGGCAGGGGCGTTTATGCGTTTTGCATAATAATGACAGGCGACGAGAGCCAGTAAATGAGGGTCGCGCACCTTCACCAATGACTGCGGCAACTCCATCTGTTTTAATCGCTTCTTCCATTGCAAAATGTAGATCATCTGCATGTTTGACTTTGGTGAGTAAAATTTGCGACGGCGAAATGCCGTAGCGCTCAAGCCCGAATGCATAAAGCTGGCCATAGTCACCAATTTGCTGTGCGGTCACACACCATATAATCGGCTGGTTTGAACGTAAGCGGGATAGAAGCGCAAATGTGAACCCTGTCAGCGAGGGCATGTCCGATGGCCTAAAGGGCTCTATTTCATGAAGGTCAGATCGATTGAGCCCTGTTTCGGGTAAACAAGCATCGACAAAATCGACCCCCATCTTCCAGGCAGGCAATTGATTTTTTGTATTGGTAGCCTGATCAAGTTTCTGGTCCAAGCCATTGGCAACCTCACGTAAGAGATTGCTTATTTTTTGTCGCTTGTGATGAGCCAAATCATTTGGGTTTTGCGACGCGTAATCCTTTTTATAAGCCCTTTGCATAACCAACCTCATTCATTCGAGATATGATTATGTTCCTATTTTGTTCTCATTGCGAGTCTTATTTTACTTAGCCTTATAATAAGGGCAGAAAATCCAATTCGCATGGTCCAAGAACCCAGGGTTTGCTCAGTAACTCGCTCGTGCAAAAATAATTGCTTTGATGAAGGTCTGCCGCGGCGTATGTCATTCATAGAATAAATGATTCAGTTCAATTGGTTATGGCGAGCACCTATGCAATCGATTCAGCTTGTTGAGTTTCTGATTCAAGTTTTCAAATTCAAGCGCCGAAGCCGCAGTGCATTGGTGATAACCGATACCGATGAAAGGCTCATCGCTGCTGCAGCAATCATGGGCGACAGCAACATGCCCGTAATTGGATAAAGAATACCCGCTGCAATCGGAACACCAATAGCGTTGTAACCAAATGCGAAAAACAGATTTTGCTTGATGTTGCGCAATGTAGCATCGGCAAGATTGCGCGCACCCACTACGCCCAAAAGATCACCCTTCAAAAGCGTAATACCTGCGCTTTCAACTGCTACGTCGGCACCTGTGCCCATCGCGATACCAACTTCTGCTGCAGCCAATGCTGGCGCATCATTTACGCCATCGCCTGCCATTGCCACTTTGTGACCAGACTGATGCAGCATGTCGATTAGTGCCTTTTTGTCTTCGGGCAAAACGCCAGCGTGAACCTCATCGATATTAAGTTGGTCGGCGATGGCGCGGGCTGTGGTTTCGTTGTCGCCCGTGGCCATAATAATTTTAAGCCCAGCTTCATGCAGCGCACGAATGGCATCGGGCGTTGTTGCTTTTACGGGATCGGCGACCGCGACTAATCCGGCAAGCGTTCCATCAATGGAAACATACATGGCCGTTTTGCTTTGAGCCCGAAGCGCCTCCGCTTGGTCACGCACAGCTTGATATGGCACACCGACAAGATCCATCATGGCGGCATTACCCAAGGCGATAGTTTTATAGCCTGATTTACCGCGCACGCCTTTGCCGGTGATTGATTGAAAATCCGTAACCGCAGCTGGTTCAATGCCTCTTGATTTAATATCTTCGACAATCGCCTCGGCCAAAGGATGCTCTGATCCAGCTTCCAACCCTCTAAGCAAAGCGAGAATTTCGGCTTCAACCGTTTCACCCAGCGTTACAACATCTGTAAGTTTGGGTTTTCCTTCAGTCAGCGTGCCGGTTTTATCGACGACCAACACATTCACTTTCGCCATACGTTCGAGTGCTTCGGCGTCCTTGATTAATATTCCAGCCTGTGCGCCGCGACCAGTCGCTGTCATAATGGACATTGGCGTTGCTAATCCCAGCGCGCAGGGACAAGCGATA
>JBCDFK010000225.1:0-4755 GCA_039178065.1 Pseudomonadota bacterium
AGCCAGCCGCCCATCGGTAGAATTTGCTGGCTGCGCTCCAACCATCATTGTTCGGCACTAATTCTCTGAGCGCCACTGAAACATTTGCTGGTTGAAGCGCATTCATCATCTCAATTTGTTCTGCGGGACTATATTTTCCAGCCGCTTCAGAAGTTACTTGAAGATACATATCCGGAACTGCTGTAGAGACAAGTTCCAGCAATTCAGAATATGCGTCAGCATCCAATAGATGCTCGGCATTATTATCTCGAATATGCAGGTGGATTCCATCTGCTCCGGCTTTTTGGCAAGCGATCGCTGTTTCCACCAGCTCAGTGTGAGAGATCGGAATTGCCTCGTGATGCGACTTATTCCTGCGTGCGCCATTCGGGGCGACCATTATTTGAGGCAGGCTGGGCGTATTATTCATGACAGTTGGGATCCGAATTTCAAGTCAGTGCTCTTCAATGATTAGGTTACAGCCAGCCGAACCTGATATTCGGGTTTTTGCCACGTCTTGTCGGTCATTACGGACTGGATAATTTCAACCGCCTTCATAACATCTTCTGCGTCAATGTAGAGTGGTGCAAATCCAAAACGCATAACGTTCGGCGTTCGGCGTTCGGAAATCTCCGATCACGCCTTGCGCTATCAAAGCACGCATCACCGCATAACCATGCTCAAATGCAACCGAAACCTGGCTTCCGCGCCGGTCCGCATCTCGCGGGCTTATCAACTCAAACTCTAGGCAACGAGATTCAATCTCGCGAATGAAAAGCTCTGACAGCTCAATTGAACTTTTACGAACAGCATCCATGGATATACTTTCCCAAACACTCAGTGATGCTTCCAGTGCGGCCAGTTGCAAAATTGGGGGTGTGCCAACGCGCATACGCGTTATCCCGGGCGCCGGCTGGTAGTTTAAGTCGAATTCAAAGGGCGCGGCGTGACCAAGCCAACCAGAAAGCGCTGGCTCTATCGTGCCAACTATGTCCTCGCGAGCATAGATGAATGCGGGGGCGCCCGGTCCGCCATTGAGGTATTTATAGGTGCATCCAATTGCAAACTCTGCATTTGACGCTTTCATATCGACCGGCACTGCGCCAGCAGAATGCGCCAAGTCCCAGATCACAACCGCACCCACTCTATGGGCTGCTTTGGTGAGCGCCTCCAAATCATGCATACGACCTGTCTGATAGTCGACATGGGTGAGCATGAGCACAGCAACATCTTCGCCCAAGTGTTCAATGATTTCGTTTGGATCCACCAACTTCAGAATGTGGCCCTGCTCCAACTGTTTAATGAGGCCTTGCGCGATATATAAGTCGCTGGGAAAATTGCCGTTATCGGATAAAATCACTTTGCGATCGGGCCGCATGGCCAGCGCTGCTGACAATGCCTGGAAGACTTTCACCGATAGCGTGTCGCCCAACACAACCGTGTCTTTTGGGCACCCAATCAACGCCCCTACTCTATCGCCGAGCCTATTGGGTTGTGATATCCAACCCGCTTCGTTCCAACCACGAATGAGCATATCACCCCATTCGGCTTGAACCGTGTTTTGAATTTTCGACACCGCCGCCTTTGGCAGGGGGCCAAGTGAGTTGCCATCAAGGTAGATGACACCATCGGGTAGATGAAACAGTTCTTTGCGCAAAGGGATCCCCGGTTATCGCGGCCTTATCAGCCAAATTGATTGTGGTTCTTTGGTATGCATTTTCGGTATAATTGCAAACTCCGTTCGATCACGCTTGCTCAACTCCAATCAATACCAGATCATGAATGCCAGTTGGCCCTTTGTGAGTTGGGAAAAATTCAATGACTAAATTCTCTGCAAACCTTGGATTTTTATGGTCTGAGCTTGCGCTACCAGATGCTATTCGAGCAGCAAAAGATGCCGGGTTTGATGCTGTTGAATGCCATTTTCCCTATGAGACGCCTGCAGCTGAAGTAAATGACGCGTTGGCAGAAACTGGTCTCAAAATGCTGGGAATCAATACGATCGCTGGCAATAGCTACGGGCTGGCAGCTATGTGCGGACTGGAAAGTGAAGCCAAGGCCGCCATTGACCAGGCCGTTGCCTATGGCAGCCAAATTGGCGCCAAACACATCCATGTTATGGCCGGTGTTGCCAACGGTGAAAAGGCACATCAGTGTTTTGTGACAAACCTTCAATACGCCACAGCAAGCGCCAGTGAGGTCGGGATAAGCATCCTAATAGAACCGTTAAACCCTAGGGATGCTCCGGGCTATTTCCTCAGCTCTACCGCACAAGCGGCCGCAATTATTGCGGAACTTGGCGCACCAAACCTCAAAATGATGTTTGATTGTTATCACGTGCAGCTGATTGAAGGTAACCTTACGAGCCGACTCAAAGAGTTCATGCCAATCATTGGCCATATACAATTTGCGTCAGTGCCTGATCGCGGGCCACCAAATTCTGGCGAGATAAACTACAGCCATATTTTCCAATACATCAATGATATTGGATGGAATTCGCCGCTTGGTGCTGAGTACAGACCCAATGGCGACACAGCGGCAAGTTTGGATTGGCTGCTTGAACTTTCCGCGCGTTAAATACTCTGCATAATTATTAATCATTCATAAATTTATGTCTATTTATTAGGCATATCAGTGGTTTTTGACCGTCAAAATTCTGATCACCTCTCCCGAAGTTACTCATAAAATATTGAATTATATGAATTATTTTTCCATATCGCTTAATTGGCATGCGCGTTGCAACCGTTGCGGCAGTTACAACACGATCTGGAGAATTCAATTGATCAAGATGACACGCCGCTTCGCACTGGCAGGTGCGACAACACTCATTTCCGCTTCTATGCTACTTTCAGCGAATGCGATGGACGATACGATCAAAGTCGGTGTTCTGCATTCCTTGTCAGGCACAATGGCGATTTCTGAGACCACTCTTAAGGACACCGTTGAAATGCTGGTTGACCGCCAGAACGAAAAAGGTGGTTTGCTTGGTAAGCAATTGGAAGCAGTTGTCGTTGACCCTGCGTCTGACTGGCCGCTATTCGCTGAAAAAGCGCGCGAGCTGCTTACCGTATCAGAAGTTGATATTATTTTCGGTTCATGGACGTCAGTTAGCCGTAAGTCAGCACTTCCGGTACTGGAAGAGCTTAACGGCCTAATGTTCTACCCGGTTCAGTATGAAGGCGAAGAGTCTTCTAAGAACGTATTTTACACAGGTGCCGCGCCAAATCAGCAGGCGATCCCAGCAACTGACTATTATTTGGAAGAGCTCGGCGTTGAAAAATTCGCGCTGCTCGGTACAGACTATGTTTACCCACGCACAACCAACAAAATTCTTGAGCAATATCTGAAAGACAAAGGTATTCCTGCTGAAGACATCTTCGTCAACTACACACCATTTGGACATTCTGATTGGTCCAAGATCGTAGCTGACGTTGTAGCACTCGGCGCAGACGGCAAAAAAGTCGGCGTTATCTCAACCATTAATGGTGACGCAAACATCGGCTTCTACAAAGAATTGGCTGCAGCGGGCGTTTCTGCTGACGACATTCCAGTGGTTGCATTCTCAGTGGGTGAAGAAGAGCTTTCAGGCTTGGATACATCTAACCTTGTTGGCCACCTAGCTGCTTGGAACTACTTCCAGTCTGCTGAAAGCGATGAGAACGCTGAATTCATCGCTGCTTGGAAAGCACGTATGGGCGATGAGCGCGTAACCAATGATCCAATGGAAGCGCATTACATTGGCTTTAATATGTGGGTGAATGCTGTTACTGCGGCAGGCACTACAGAAGTGGATGCCGTTCGTGACGCAATGTATGGCCAAAAATTCACAAACCTGACTGGCGGCGTGGCTGAAATGTTGCCAAACCACCATTTGTCTAAACCAGTTCTGATTGGTGAAATTCAGGCAGACGGCCAGTTCGACATCATCAGCGCAACAGATCCAGTTCCTGGCGATGCTTGGACAGATTTCCTACCAGAATCAGCAGTGCTGAAGTCTGATTGGAAAGAGCTCGGTTGTGGTATGTACAACACTGAAACAAGCACTTGCGTGCAAATCAAGTCTAACTACTAAGCCCTCCTAAGACTTAGAAATGCGGGGCCGCCAATTGGCGGCTTCGCACCCTCGGGACCGCAATAATAACAACAAGTAAAATTCATGCTTCGCATTTTGATAGCAGCGGTGATGATGATCATCACAACCATAGCAGCATTGGCGCAATCAGCTGATCTGCAATCCATTCTTCAAGAAAATCAAAAAGCGGTCGAGCGCGCCTCTCGCAACACGATTTCTCCGATCTTAGAAGCCTTGATCAATTCGGGTTCTGATCAAGTTCCGGTACTTTTGGAAAAGTGGCAGAATAAAGAACTCTGGATGCGGAAAGAGGACGGTTTGTTCTTCTTCGTCGAAGATGCCAAAGCTGACCCTATTCAGCTTATTGATATTACAAGCGGCGAACCCGCTGAAACCGCGACAAAACGCGATCTAAAACAACTGAAACCCAATAGTGGCGTGCGGAGTGTAATGGCGTCGACTTTAGTTCGGTTTCAGTTGATTGACGAGAACGAGAATCGCCGAATGGCAGCACTGTCCGCCATTGAGCGCGATCCAGATGATAGCCATTTGCAGGTACTTCGCGAAGTCGTTGAACGCGAACCGGTAGCAACCATAAAATCACGTATGCAACGCCTTGAACGCTTGCTGACAATAAGATTTGACGGGGATATTGATGCGCGCGTCGAGGCTATAAATGGTTTTGCCGGCGACACCAATCGCGA
>JBCDFK010000226.1:0-4732 GCA_039178065.1 Pseudomonadota bacterium
CACAGGAATGACGGAGATTATGGAAATTTATCCGACGCGTTCGCACCTAATACACCAACCCCTACCCTCTATCCCTCCCCTCGTAAAGTGGGAGGGAGGGCACCGGACCTATCTCTCCCGCACCACTCGGCGATTGCTGTGCAATGCGCCTGCTGGTCAATGGGGGAGAGATAAGGCGCTCATCTTTTATCATTCCAATCGGCGAGGCGTTGGTTGCGGAATGCGGACCTTCATAACAAACCGCAGCTTTTATCCCGGTGCCAACGAAACACCAACTAAGTTTGGTGTGGAATAAGAGGTTCAGACCTTCACCGATGTTAACGGGTCGAAATCCGGAAACTGAGGTTCTTTGATTCATCAAGCTTACCAATTGTATCTGGCTCCGCATCAAACATGGAGCCGATCGTATTGCCAGAAACGTCTTCCAGGTCGGGGGCAATGATCAGTTGGTAGTCCCCTCGCTGCCAAGGCTCGTTGGGCGAGAGTGTCCACCCACCGCCGTCAGTATCGATATTGCCGATGATACGTTGGCCGCTGGGACCACTTAAGGTCAGCAATCTCTGAATGGCGCCCGTATCCATTATTCTATCGAACGATACAGAAAGCGGCGCGTACGTCTCAGCCGGAGGCGCTATTATGGTCCATGCTTCAGGATTGATTGCACGTCGCTCAGGATCTCCAACCCTAAATGAGATTGACTGATCACCATCCAAACGCACACCGGCAGCGCTTCTCATTTTATCGCGCACAACGACCCGGTAGTTCTCTCCCGGTTTAAGTGGCGCACCAACCTCAATATTTGGACCAATACCCTGCTTAATGCGGCCTGGATCAAAGAGCAGCGTTGCCCGGGTTTGAGTTGGATCCCAAAGTTCGGTTTCGAGGTTCAAAAATGGATTTGAGATCTCTGCTCCATCAGGTCCCAAAAGCGATATGCTCTCAAGAAGGCTGCCACGCGCCATTGGCTCAGAGAATTTTAAATAAAGCCTTAGTGTATTAGCCGGAATGGTTGATTGCGAAGGTTCGAAACCCGTGAGTTTCGGAGGTGACGTTCTTGGGTTGGGTACAGCAAATGAGATGTGATGATTGCCGTCGGCCAGCTCGATGTTCACGACATAGCGGGTTCCTTTGCGGAACGGAAAGCTCGGCTCAACAATCAGGTCCTGGCCATAATCAATAATGTCGATCGCCATACCACGCGACAATGGAGCGCCCTCAAGACTAACTTTTAGACGCTTGCCTTCTTTCGTAAGCAATAGGCGCTCTTCGGCTGACAGACCAGAGACGATGAGAGCATCGTTTTCCGAACTGAGCACTGCCGAAATTTGAGCCATCGCGGGCAATGGAAACGCGCAGAGTGCGGCAAGCAAAGCAAGCCGCACCCAAATGTTTGATACAAACATTAATTGTACTCCAGCGGCGGCGCCGCTTTGTAACCAAACGGATCGGGGCCGTCGTTCCAGTTCATTTCCACAACGTGATCTGTGCGATCGAAAAAGAAGGGCAATGGGACTGTGTGTAGTTGAATGTTGCGCGCATCTTCTGGGCTGTGGCGGACAACCACGGCAAAATTCTCGTCAAGCGTATCGAGATGTAGCGTTCCGCTCATCGGCAAAGGAAACTGCGCCACGCCAGCGACCGAGAATACCGGCTGAACACCTTCTCCCTCTGGCATGGGTGTTGCGGTTGCCACTGCCTCAAGGTTCATCGAAGCCGCCGAACGGTTCGTGTTTGTTACAACAACATTGCTGCTCCCATCCCATGCGTTAACGTATGGGACGATATCTAGAGGCGTGTTACCAAAGCCCATTTCGCCAATCATCGTGCCTTTCACTTCGGCACCATCAGTGAGCTCTGCCAAGGGAATGCGGACAATTGGGGTACATGCGTAAATCGCGATTAAGGTCGGCTCGCCATTTAACTCAGCGATGGTTTGCGTAATGATTGGTGCTCGGGTCTCATATTGGGCGTGAACCGCATGCCAAATCTCAATCGATGATGTGCTGATTTCGTTGGTAAACGGATATGCTATGCGCCGCAGCTTGGAACTAAATTCTTCGTTGGAAACACCTGCGACGAAAATTTCCCCATTGTAATAATCAATGTCGGTAATCGCCAGTGTGTTGAGTGGTTGGCCAAATTCCAGTGTTTCTGTTGTGGGAACCGGCCCCACGCTCATGGAGGAATGGCTAGCGTTTTTGAGATCAACGAGTTCAACGGCGCCGTTGTTCACAGAGATGATCGCTGCTTCAGCATCGGGGCCATGGCCTCTGTGGACGGAAAGAAATATCTGTTTCGACGCTTCGTGAACCACCATGTCATTGATAGCGATTTCTTCTGCTTTTACGCCCAAAATCGCAGCTATCTCCTGATCGAGATTATTGAAAATAGTGCGGCCTTCAAATGTTTGCGCACGGCCAAGTTGATACTCAGACTGGTCATTGAAGGTGTCGGTCATGTCGAAGGCATGAACCATGCCTGCCTTTGCATCGCCAATGAACAAGACGTTGCCATCATCGAAGGCCAATGCGCCAGCCGATTTGAGATTTGCATCCTGTGCAGTGGCAACGTTCGCGCCAGCTAAAGTGAGCGCAGTCGCAGTAAGAAGAGATTTTAGAAGGGACATGTTTGTCTCCGTGTTGTTGTTGACAAAGCGCAATTTAAGTGTTCCAAAAATTAGTACTAGATAGAAAAAAGTGTCTACTAAGGTCACAAAAAGAGAACTTAAAATGGGTCAAATTGAAGATCTTCGATTGTTTGTCGCAGTGGTCGATAATGGTGGCATTGCTCGCGCAGCAGAAAAATTGAACATCGCAAAATCAGCTGTTAGTCGACGGTTAGGGCAGCTGGAAGAGCGGTTCGACGTGCATTTGATTGACCGCCAACCCCATCATTGGGAAGTCACAACGGCGGGTCAGGAACTCTATCAGCGTGCCGCGCAAATGGTAGCCGACGCAGACGAACTTGACGCCGATTTCAGTCAAGAGGCGCAAAGTCTGAAGGGCCCGCTATCGGTATCGATTGCACGGGAATTTGGTCTTTCCTTTTTAACGCCGATACTACTGGAGTTCATCGAGCAGCACCCGGAAATAGAGCTGACGCTGGATTTTGATGATAGGACGGTGGACCTTGAGCGCAAGAATTTCGACATGGCAATTCGGGTTTCAGCAGGTCAGTTGACTGGTTTGGTTGCCGTGCCGTTGGGAAGGTCTCGTCACGGACTGTATGCAAGCTCGAAATATTTGGCTGCTAACGGATACCCAAGCGTTCTTGAAGATCTCGCCCGTCATCGGTTGCTTCACTATGGAGCCGTGAGGAGAGCGCGTTGGGAATTCCTGTGTGAAGGCAAGAAAAGATCCATCCAGTTCCAGCCTGCGTTGAATTCCAACACAGGTGCTTATTTGTTGAACGCCGCCATGGCGGGGATCGGTATTGCTCGATTGCCTGACTTCATCGTGCAGGATACTTTGAACTCTGGAGGGCTCGAAATCATTTTGCCTGAGTGCGAAATTGAAGAATGGCGTATCAGTTTAATCTACAGTGAAAAACGCCGCTTAAATAGGCGAATGCGCGCATTCATCGAAGCGATGCAAACGCGTTGCGCGTGTCTTTGCTAGTTCAAGATTAAACACATCTGTCCACTGTGGGCTTGTGCAACGTATCTCATTGGCTCGCAGCAACCGTTCACAGTGCCCAGCGTTTCACGCCATGCCAACCTATAAAACCAAACCTACTGCCTGTCATTCCAATCAGCCAGGGTTGGCGCAGATTGTCTTTCTCCAATTTATTAGCAAACTCATCGAACATCTTTTGCCGCGCTTCTACGTCGGACTGGGCGATTTCTGCGCGAATGATACTGCGCAGCATTTCATGGTCTGCCACGCTCATATGCATGCGTTGGCTGCGGAAAATCGACAGCAGCGCGGCCACGCTGACGATAAAGCAGGTGATGATCAAAATGGATTCCATTGCGGTAAAATTCATGGCGGTTCCTCGGCGCTAAAAACAAATCGACTATCGGTGAGGATCACCGATAGTCGGGGAGTTCGTAAGCCGCACGAGACAGCCGCATCGGCCTTTAAGCCAAAGCTCTGGACATACGCCGATGCCTCCCCGACCGGGAGCGCATTGTCGTCAGACAATCGCTGAAAAACCGGCAGCTTCATTGCGAAGCAATAAGCGAGAGGTCTGCGACACATATACGAGGAGACACCATTACGGTTGGTATCAACCGCTCATGCGGGGTTACGATGCCCCAGGGCTGGCATAGGTCGGCCCCCCAAACATTCTAGCGGGAGAGGGTGGCGATAGGAAGGTGCAGTGGGTGCGTTCTGTCGTAATTGGTCATGGATGACCGTTGGCGAATGGTTGTGGGGGGAGGCTTGATTGGGCGGAAAGCGGAAGTTCCCAACAACTCGAGTAAACAGAATCCAAGAACAATTCCTATGTTTTTTTTCTCGCGCTGGATCTCAGCCTATGAAAATTGGGCCCCCCGATGAAGAAGGAATTCAGCATATTTGAAACCAGCCCAAACTCAATCTTATTCCAAGATAGCCAGACAAAAGGCGACAATAGCAATTCGGTAATCAATCTCAGCCAAAAACACTCATAACTCTCTATCGAGCTGATCAATGCTCCATCTTCGCCTGTTGGTTGAAAATCCGATCCCACACGAAAACAAAGTTTGCTCTGTAGACTTCCGGGAATAAGTGTTTTGTAGGGGAAAGCGCTG
>JBCDFK010000227.1:0-4728 GCA_039178065.1 Pseudomonadota bacterium
CCGGCTTCATGCCGTAATACCAGCCAGCAAAAAATAGGTCCGGTGACGCAGCCAATAGATTTTCAAGCGTTGCATATTTGGGGGCTAGTTCAGGGATATCGCCGCGGCGCTCGTCAAACTCCGGACTGGTCTTGTACCAACCAGAAATGCCGGTCACGCCGACCATCTTGTCCTGAAGGCCAAGCGCAAATGCCATATCGGCCATGTTGATGTCGTGGACGATCATACGTTCAGGCGTGCTATCGAAGGTTATTTGTTCTCCACAGCTTTCAACGGTAATGGGAGCCGCATGCGCAGTTGATGCGACCAAAAGAAAAGATAGTGCAGTAAACAATTGTTTCATTATTCGATACTTTCAATGAGGTTTTAGTGTTGAGAAACAGAACCCGCGGCTCTGGCGTTTAAGGTTTTTGAAATAGGAATATCCAAAGTCGGAATCAGTCGATCTTGATGGGGGTGGCTAAGTCGATGAAGATCGACGCCAAATACATCGAGAACCTGATCGGTAGAAAGCGCATCCACTGAGTTGCCAAATGTTAGCAATCTACCATTGGCGATCATTGCAGTTTTATCGGCAAAGGCCTCAATCAAGGTAAGATCATGCAAAGCGGCAACAATCGTGATTCCCATCTGCGCAATCAGCCCCAGTAATTCGCCACGGGCGTGCGGATCCAAATGGTTGGTGGGCTCGTCAAGAACGAGCAGCTTAGGCCGCTGGCAAATTGCGCGGGCAATCTTTGCCTTTTGCATCTCACCGCCTGACAATTGGTCCATGCGACGGTCGGCGAACTTATCAAGCCCAACTGCGCTAAGCGCATCTTTAGACAATTCGGCGGACAAGTTGCCTGCAAACAGTCGACCATGTGGCAGAAGCCCAAGGCCTATATACTGTGAAACTGTAAGCCTACCATCAACGTTGTCAGACTGGCCGAGGTAAGCAATCTGCTTTGCCCGATCCGCAAAACTCATCTGGTCGACAGCGATGCCATCCAGCAAAATACTGCCAGTGGTGGGTGCGGTGAGACCTGCAATCATGCGAATGAGTGTCGTCTTACCTGCTCCATTTGGGCCCACGATGGCGACGATGTCGCCGGCATTAACATCAAGACTAATGTTTCTTATGAGTTGCGTACCATCACTGAGCTCATAGGAAATATCACTGGCAACAAGGCTTGGTCGATTCGCAAAACTGGCTGTCATTGAACAAGCTCCCCGCTAGCATTTGTAGTGATAAGTGCCGCTGGAACGCGCGCTAATGTCTTGCCCGACAAGCCTTCCGGTCTTGAGGTTGAAGAACACCATCCATCTTCCAATGACGCGTATTGATTAGCAAAAGCCACGAGGTCATCAATGTTCTCAGCTGGGTCAATGTCGCCGAACAAATACGTCGCCTTTTTGGAAGCGTGATAGGCAACAGTGCAAGGCCTGGAGCAGCCAGCCATGCAGGTGACACCCGAAATCTCAAAGTCTTCAGCGAATGCATCGCCACCTGCTTCGATAGCGGCATTGAGTTTCTTGATTAATTCAAATCCTGGTCGGCAATCGTCATCCTTATGACGACAGGAAACGCAGACTGTGATTCTGTGATTGGTTTGCTCGTGCATTTCGCCCTCCGCGAATGGCGGGGAGCGGTAAATGATCGGACAATGTATGCGCGAAACGCAATTCTACCATCTGAGCCTCTTTACCAGACATCCCCGTCCGGGTTGAGTTGATACAAATGGCAGGTCTCCTGACTTACGGGTCGCAGCTCCTCTGATCCTTCCCGAATTGAAAACAATTCAGTGGCTTTTTCAAAGTCGCTCACCGCTTACAGTTGCGGGGGCAGTCACGGACTTGGTGCCTTCTGGCTACGCCTCACCGTGTTCCCTTTTAATCCACCCTCACGTTTGATCGGGTGGAACCATACCATTTTCGTATTTTGTCTTTTGCGCACCGTCAAGGCCAAGACCCCAACAATATTTTTCTTGCCCCAATCAATGCATTTCTTGATTTTTCGCCCATGAAGGAAATGGGTCAGGCAGGTCTTGCCAAACATCCGGAACTAATGCTGGTGCATCGATCAAACATGCATCCAGATCTCGTGTGATGGACGCTTCATCCATTGGATCACACCCGATAAACACCAGCTCCTGTCTGCGATCACCCCAAATTGGATCAAAATAGGGTTGCATATCTTTGTGCCATTGAGGATCGTCAGGCCAGTATTCTTTCGGTGCTGCCGACCACCAAAGACCGCGCTTTTCTGTTCGTACCAGGGCGCCAGCCATTGATAGCTCACCAACATAATTGGGACGCGTCGCAAGCCAGAAAAAGCCCTTGCTACGCACGATACCCGGCCAAGAACGGTTAATGAATGCTTGGAATTTCATTGGATCGAACGGTTTGCGTGCCCGATAGACAAACGATCGAATGCCATATTCTTCCGTCTCTGGCACATGGTCCGTAAAGCCATGGAGCTCTTTGAACCAGAGCGGATGTTGATGTGCTCGATCAAAATCAAAGCGACCAGTTCCAACAACCTCATTAGCATTCACCTTGGAAAAATCTGTTTCAATAATGATGGCTTCGCTATTGAGCGATCGGATGATTTTGCGTGCGGCGTCCAAATTCTCCGGTGAAGTGGCCGAAACTTTATTGAGAATGATTGTGTCCGCAAATTCGATTTGATCCACCAGTAGATCAACGAGAGTACGATTGTCTTCATCTCCAAGGGTTTCACCGCGATCCCGAAGGAAATCGCTGGATGCGTAGTCTTTCAAAAGGCTCGCTGCATCGACGACAGTAACCATCGAATCCAAACGCGCAACGTCAGATAGGCTAAAGCCCTCTTCATCTCTGAATTCAAAGGTAGAGGCGACGGGCAACGGTTCGGAAATTCCGGTCGACTCAATCAGCAAATGATCAAATCGATCTTGCTGAGCAAGCGACGTGACTTCGCGCAATAGGTCGTCGCGTAGCGTACAGCAGATGCAGCCATTGGTCATTTCAACCAATTGCTCATCGGTTCGCGACAAGTTCGCACCGCCGTCCCGAACCAGACTGGCATCTATATTTACTTCGCTCATATCGTTGACAATAACGGCGACCCGAAGACCCTCGCGATTGTTAAGCACATGATTGAGCAGTGTAGTTTTTCCAGCACCCAAAAAGCCAGAAAGCACGGTAACCGGTAAATGTTGTGAATCAGACATATGTTATTACATTACATTAGAGTTGCAAAAAATGGGCGGCATATGCCGCCCACATTGTACTATGGGAGGAAGATCAGCTTGCTTTAGTTAAACATGTTTTGATCGATGTCGACATATTGCGGATAAGCTCGAAATACATTTCGGAACCGCTGTCCAAGGTCGCGCCGAGTGGATCAAGGACGCCCGATTTTGCCTGCGTTCCCTCTGTGACGGTGGTGACAAGCTTTGGCTCAAACTGAGGCTCAGAAAATACACATGCAGCACCAAGTTCTTCGACTTTCGCTCTGATTTCAGTAATCCGCTCTGCGCCTGGCGCAACCTCTGGCGAAATCGTAATTGAACCCGCCGCCGTAACGTCAAAACGCTTCTCAAAATACTGATAAGCATCATGGAACACAATAAATCCCTGGTCGTGAACCGGCTCAAGATTTGATGAGACCTCTTCAACCAAGGCATCAAGCTTAGCCATTACCGCTTCAGCATTGGCTTCGTATGCAGCCGCATTTGCTGGATCAGCGGCAACAAGCGCTTCTTCAATTTCATGCACCATGGCTTTTGCATTCACGGGATCGAGCCAGACATGTGCATCGAACTCGCCATGATCATGGCCGTCATGTCCCGCCTCGGCATGCTCCTCGTGATCATGTTTGTCATGATCGTGGTCATCGGCCTAGGCCATTTCTTCTTTCTCATGATCGTGATCATCATGATCACCTTCGGCATGCTCCTCGTGATCATGTTTGTCATGATCATGGTCATGATCATCGGCTTTGGCCATTTCTTCTTTTTCATGATCGTGATCATCATGCTCACCTTCGGCATGCTTGTCATGATCATGATCGTCATGCTCTCCTTCAGCATGATCATCGTGGTCGTCATGATCATGGGCGTCAAATGCACCGCCTTCACGGAAGTCCAACTTAATGAGATCGTGAGCATCGATCAGCTCAATTGACTTTGCGTTTGCGCCAATCGTTTCGAGAGGCTTTTCAAGAAACGCCTCCAATTCGTGACCAATCCAAAACACTAAATTGGCTTGCTCCAGCGTTTGTGCCTGCGATGGCTTGAGTGCATAAGTGTGTGGTGAAGCTGCGCCATCGATAATAAGACTTGGTTCACTAACGCCTTCCATAACAGCAGCAACCAGAGAATGAACGGGCTTAATCGATGCGACTACGTTGACTTCTGCAAACGCAGATGCGCCAGTTGCAGACAAGAGGGTAGACGCGAGTAGGAAGGTTTTGGCCAAACGCATTGGGCTCTCCATGGAAAACATTTTGGTGATGTTATGTTATTACAAAGTTGCGTAATGCTATAACGTATGAGATAATGGGTGGCAATCCCTCGGCTGCCAATTGCAGCGATTATTTAGTGACACTTTGATGCTGCAAAAACCTGAGCCCCTCGTTACACTCACAAATACGGGCGTAAACCGAACCGGCAAATGGCTTGTTCGAGGCGTTAGTTTGGAAATTGCTGCTAACGAGATCGTTACCCTGATTGGTCCCAATGGTTCGGGCAAATCAACCACTGC
>JBCDFK010000228.1:0-4708 GCA_039178065.1 Pseudomonadota bacterium
AGCGTCAGGAGCTTTCCGGTTACGCGCTTAATATCGCAAAACATACTCAATATATTGGCGCTGGAACCGTTGAGTTCTTGATGGATAAGGACACGGGAGCGTTCTACTTCATCGAGGTGAACCCACGCGTGCAGGTCGAGCATACGGTGACCGAGGAAGTCACTGGTATTGATATCATCAAAGCGCAAATTCATATTCTTGAGGGCTATGCCATTGGTACACCGGAATCTGGCGTACCTAAACAAGAAGATATTAAGTTGAACGGGCATGCTCTTCAGTGCCGAATTACAACGGAAGATCCAGAACAAAATTTCATTCCAGATTATGGCCGTATCACTGCCTATCGAGGTGCAACGGGTTTTGGCATCAGGCTTGATGGTGGCACTGCTTATTCTGGCGCGGTTATCACACGTTTTTATGATCCGCTTTTGGAGAAAGTTACGGCTTGGGCGCCAACTTCCAAAGAAGTTATTGCCCGCATGGATCGTGCGTTGCGTGAGTTCCGAATTCGCGGTGTCGCAACCAACCTTACGTTCCTTGAAGCGATCATTTCGCATCCGCTTTTCAAGTCAAACGAATATACGACGAAGTTCATCGACAGCACGCCCGAGCTGTTTGAGCAGGTAAAACGACAAGACCGTGCGACCAAACTTCTGACCTATATCGCTGATGTGTCAGTGAACGGTCATCCAGAGACAAAAGACCGTCCGTTGCCGAAAGAAGGCAGCCCAGCACCGGATGTGCCGTGGACAAATATGAAGATGCCGTCGGGTGGCACTAAGCGAAAACTGGATGAGCTGGGTCCTGAAGGTTTTGCCAAATGGTTGCGTGATCAAAAGCAGATCATGATCACCGACACCACTATGCGCGATGGTCACCAAAGCCTTTTGGCGACACGCATGCGGACGAATGATATCGTCGCTATTGCTGGCACCTATGCGCGCGCCCTTCCAGATTTGCTATCCTTGGAGTGTTGGGGAGGCGCGACGTTTGATGTGTCTATGCGCTTTCTGACGGAAGATCCCTGGGAACGTTTGGCGCTTGTGCGTGAGCAGGCACCAAACATCTTGCTGCAAATGTTGCTGCGCGGCGCGAATGGTGTTGGATATACCAACTACCCGGACAATGTCGTGAAACACTTTGTGCGGCAGGCTGCAGCGGGCGGGATTGATTTGTTCCGCGTATTCGACTGCCTTAACTGGGTTGAGAATATGCGTGTCTCCATGGACGCGGTGGCAGAAGAGAATAAGATCTGTGAAGCAACCATTTGCTATACGGGGGATCTTCTTAACTCAGCGCGCCCAAAATATGATCTCAAGTATTATGTTGGGTTGGCCAAAGAGCTAGAAGCGGCCGGTGCCCATATGCTTTGTGTTAAAGATATGGCTGGTTTGCTCAAACCTGCAGCGGCAACTCAATTGTTCAAAGCACTGCGCGATGAAACCGATATGCCAATCCACTTCCATACGCATGATACGTCCGGCATCGCGGCAGCGACAGTGCTGGCCGCTGTTGACGCTGGCGTTGACGCTGTTGATGCGGCAATGGACGCTTTTTCGGGCAACACGTCACAACCGTGTCTTGGTTCAATTGTCGAAGCATTGCGTGGATCTGAGCGCGATAGTGGATTGGATGCGGAGTGGATTCGCAAGATTTCGTTTTATTGGGAAGCCGTACGCGATCAATACGCGGCCTTTGAATCGATCAGTCAAAGCCCAGCTTCTGAGGTCTATCTGCATGAGATGCCCGGTGGTCAGTTTACCAACTTGAAAGAGCAAGCGCGTTCACTTGGTCTGGAGTCACGCTGGCATGAAGTTGCGCGTGCCTATCACGATGCTAACCAAATGTTTGGTGATATCGTCAAAGTGACGCCATCGTCGAAGGTTGTTGGCGACATGGCATTGATGATGGTGAGCCAAGATCTTTCGGTGTCAGATGTTGAAGATCCGAGTAAAGACATTGCTTTCCCAGATTCGGTAGTATCAATGATGCGCGGTGATCTGGGTCAGTCGCCGGGTGGTTGGCCCACAGGAATTCAATCTAAAGTTCTCAAGGGCGATGAAGCCTATACGGTGCGGCCAGGCTCCTTGTTGGAAGAAGCCGATCTGGATGGCTTGCGCAAGGAAATCGAGGAAAAGATCGGCCGTGAGGTCGATGAGTTCGAATTTGCTTCATATCTCATGTATCCAAAGGTCTTTACTGATTTTGCGATGGCTTTTGAAAAATATGGACCAGTTTCTCGTCTGCCGACGCCCGTATATTTCTACGGTGTTGAGCAGAACGATGAGGTGTTGGTTGAGATCGAGCGTGGTAAAACGCTTGTTGTTCGCTGTCTTGCCATTGGCGATACAGATGAAAAAGGCATGCGGACTGTGTTTTTTGAACTCAACGGTCAACCGCGCCGCATTAAAGTGCCTGATCGGGCACATGGCGCCGAAGGATCATTGTCGCGCCGCAAAGCTGAAGAAGGTAATGATGCCCATGTGAGTGCGCCAATGCCGGGTGTTATTTCGCAGCTTGCAGTTGCCGCAGGACAGGATGTCATGGCGGGTGATGTGATTTGCTCGATTGAAGCGATGAAAATGGAAACCGCTATTCATGCTGAGCGCGATGGCAAGATCAGTGAAGTGCTAATTAAAGCAGGCGACCAAATCGACGCGAAAGACTTGCTTGTGGTTTTCGAAGCATAAGTTTCGATCCTTAAAACAAGGCCTAAATGACAAAAGCGCTGGCAAATGCCGGCGCTTTTTAGATTTCAGGTTTACAAAAATAATTTCACGTCATATGCATGTTTATGACTGTTTATTCATGATTGTGCACGTTTATGTATTCCAAGGAAAGACAGAAGCTGATCTATCGGCGGCTCGAGGCCGATGGTCAAGTTGTAGCCAATGAATTGGCAGCTGAGTTTGATGTTTCGGAAGATTCAATACGTCGTGACTTGCGCGAAATGGCGGCAGCGCAGCAATGTGAACGCGTCTATGGTGGCGCTCTCAAATTAGACCGATCAACACCTATGCGGGACCGGCAAAATATCGATGTGGCAGCCAAGCAATTGCTTGCCCAAGCAGTGGTTAAGGGCTTCAGCGCCGGTATGAGCATTTTTATTGATGCGTCGTCCACCAATTTGGAAGTTGTTCGCGCATTACCTTCCGGACTAGACCTGACAATATTCACTAATGCGCCAAGCATCGCCGCCATACTTGCGGATGATGTCGACACAAATGTCATCTTGATCGGTGGCAGATTGACACCGGGCGTTGGTGCTTGTGTTGATTCTCGTGCCGTTCAGGATGCAACTCTCATAAATCCCGACTTGTATGTAATGGGTGTTTGTGGTTTGAGCGACAGCTTGGAAGTGACGGCAGAAGATCATGATGATGCGGTTTTCAAACGCATTATCGCTGAGCGTGCATCGCAGATTGTCTTGCCGGTGACGAAGTCAAAACTGGGACGACGCCATCGCTATACCGTTTTGCCGGTGAACGAGAAAATTCGGCTGATTGCAGCCAATACCGAACAAAGCAAACTTGAAGCCTATTTGAATTGTGGTTGTGAAATTGAAATTGTGAGCGATGCCTGATGTCTATCAATCAAGCTGAAACTGTTCTTCCAGCGGCGGCACAGCGCCGCGCGCAATGGGCTGTGAATGCCGCATTTTTCGCCAATGGATTTGTAATTGGTCATTGGGCGCCGAAAATTCCCGTCATGGTCGAACGCCTGGGCATTTCTGAATCTGTTTTGGGCCAAATGATAATCTTGTGTGGCGTGGGTGCGTTGGTGGCGCTTATTGTGGGTGCGTGGCTAGTTACTAAATATGGATCGGTGACGATTGTGCGTTGGACGTCATTGATGCTGGCACCATCTTTGTTGCTGCTTACGTTAACACCCACTGTTTTCACAACGTGCCTGGCTATGCTTTGGCTGGGTGTATTTTTGGGTGCAATGGATAACGCCATGAATGCCAATGGCGTGGTGGTTGAAGTTGCGCTCGATAGACCGGTCATGTCTTCTTATCACGGCTTTTGGAGCCTTGGGGGTGTGATTGGCGGCCTGACCGGTGGTGCGCTGATCGCTTGGTTCGGCGAGTTGGGTCACGCAATCATTGTGCTTTTGATCATCTTGGCAGTGATTTTATGGGCGTGGCCAAATTACATGTCAGACCATCATATGGATGCTGAATTTGAAGCGAGTGCCAAGGCTGCGGGTTCAGAAAAAGTTTCGCGCGGATTGCCCAAGTCGATCGGCATTTATGTGCTTGGTGTCGTGACCATGTTGTCCTTTGCGCCGGAAGGAACAATTATCGATTGGAGTGCACTTTATTTGAAGGATGAGCTAGGTGCGCCACTGATTGTGAGCGGTTATGCGGTGGCAGCATTTTCAGCAACGATGGCTCTCATGCGGTTTTTCGGCGATTCCATTCGTGAGCGATTTGGTGATCGCAAGACATTCATCATTAGTTGCGCGATCGCCGGCATGGGCCTCTATGCAGGCGGCGCCGCAGACACGTTCCTTTGGGCTTGTTTTGGTTTTTTGATATCCGGTCTGGGCATGGCCAATGTGGTGCCCGTGCTGTTTTCAACGGCTGGACGTTATCCTGGTGTGCGACCATCGATTGGGATCGCCATTATCACTTCATTCGGCTATGGCGGCCTGTTGTTCATTCCTGCACTTGTTGGTTTTATAGCGGAAGAATATTCGATTGCCG
>JBCDFK010000229.1:0-4699 GCA_039178065.1 Pseudomonadota bacterium
ATAAGTTCCGCGTCCAGGTTCATCGTAATAGCTTTGATCTCTCCACCAAGGAATTTGTACGTTCACAGCCCGAACAGCACCCAAAGATTTTTTCGATAGCAGCTCCGTCAGAGCTTCTGAGGCAGCGCGAAATCTGTGTTGGAAAACTACGCCGAGCGATACGCCAAGACGGTTGCAATCATCCACAATTGTTTCAGCCGATGAAGTCGTTCGTTCCAACGGTTTTTCCGTTAAAATGTGCTTTGATTGATTGGCAAATAGCGAGATCAGTTCAGACCGAGCATTGGGCGGCGTAGTCAGCAATAGCGCATCAACTGTTGGATCACTCGCGAGGTCAGAAATGATGTCGGCTTCGGGGAATCCGTAGGTCTCACAAAATAATCCGCGTGCTTCGCTCGAGCGCGCATAAACGCCCCGAACATCGATTAGATGGCTAAGATCCTTAAGCGCCAGCGCGTGTGGTTTTGCTGCCATCCCCACGCCAACAACTGCAAGTCCAATTCGTTTGCTCACTTTTCTACCTTGTGTAATTTGGGGGCGCGAAGAATAGCACCTGTCGACCAATGCTATCATCTAAATTCGGCAAAGGTTGCAAAGAATTTCATTATCCACCAACTGCTGAACTGGCTGTTGCCATGGTATCTGATGCTGATACTGTCACCGAAGAGATTGAGGTGGCGTGATGAACAAGATTGATCTTGAGGGTGAAGTAGCAATTATTACAGGTGGTGCCCAAGGGATTGGCTTTGCGACCGCTGATCGATTGGTCAAATCTGGCACCAAGGTATGTATTTTCGATATTGATCAAGAAACTGCTGACAAGGCTGCATTGCAGCTTGGCGAAAACTGCATCGCATTTCAGGTTAATATTACAGATCTGGCAAATGTTGAGGCGGCTTGTGCTTCAGTTGCTGATCAGTTTGGGAAGATATCAATCTTGGTCAACTCTGCTGGCATCGCCGGTATCAATACGACGGTTGATCAGTATCCTGTCGATGAATGGCAGAGGATCATGGATCTCAATGTAAATGGTATGTTTTACATGAACCGTTCAGTTGTGCCCTTTATGAAGACCAACGGCTATGGACGCATTGTCAACATCGCATCGGTCGCTGGCAAGGAAGGTAATCCGAATGCGTCTGCTTACTCCACTTCCAAGGCAGCGGTGATCGGGTTTACAAAATCTCTTGGAAAAGAGCTCGCTGATTTAGATATTGCGGTCAATTGCATAACGCCTGCTGCAGCGCGAACGCGCATTTTCGATCAGATGAGCGAAGAACATATTGCATTTATGTTGTCGAAAATCCCGCGCGGACGATTCGTTGAAGTTGATGAGGTCGCAGCGATGATTGCTTGGTTGGTTTGCCGAGAGAACAGTTTCACGACGGCCGGTGTGTTTGATCTGTCCGGTGGGCGGGCAACCTATTGATGGCTCGTTGAATAACTAAGCTAACTGCCAGAGCGCAACGCGCCTTCCATAAATACAACTGGAAATTCAATTTCCTGGCCCATTTGCACATTGATCAGTTTAACACGGTTTAAGCCCATTCGCTGATAAAACGGTTCCGCGTTGAGGCTTGAAAATGCTTGAAACTTTTTTGCATCTGCTGCAAACGCCGCTTCACTGCATCGTCGGAATATGGCCTGGCCAATGCCATTTCTTCCATGTTCTGGATCGACCGCAAAATGTCTTATATGAGCAATGCCATCAATAACGACGCCTGTTCCAGGTGTATCAAATGACCAACCACCGCATCCGATAACTGCTTGCTCTTGTTCAACTATATAGAACCTACCCGTCGATATGAGTTGTGGGTTGGCTTCAATCATTGCAGGCAGCGCTACGGTCAGCACTTCAGGCGCATAGGCCTTGCTCATTAATATAGGATAGCAGCGTTTCAATAGAGCGCTGATGCCAGCGATGTCGGTATTTTTTGCGACGCGAACTTTCATAATAAGAATCCGGCAACAACAGTTTGGCTATAAACGAAATACAATAGTTGTGCGTTTACATGTAGCGCTCATTTCTAAAAAATCACGGTCTATTGTTCACCGCCAACCGTTCTCGGTTAAGCGTATAAAGACCCGTAGCAACGATGATGACTGCGCCGATAAGTGTCCAAAAGTCGGGCAGTTGTCCAAATATCAAAAAGCCATACATGGTTCCCCAAATGAGTAGGCTATACTGGACTGGCGCCACCACAACTGCTTGCGCTGTGCTGAGAGCCATAATTACTAGCGTTTCAGCGAAAGCTGCCAAAATTGCAATGGTTAAAAGCAGGACTACTTCAAGCGTTGTTGCAGGTGTTTGCCAGAAAAACCAGAGAGGAATGGAGAGCAAACTCCAAGACACAATTGCAGTATACGCAACGGTTGTAGACGTCTTGTCCCCGCCCGCTAATACGCGTGACAAGATTTGACGGCAAGCGAACGCGGCAGCGGCGATGATTAGCAAAAACGAAGCCGGATGTATGATGCCCATGCCTGGCCGGATAACGATTAGCGTGCCGACAAAACCAATTATAACGGCAATCCAGCGACGAATTCCGACTGTTTCCTTAAGAATGACGGCTCCCAATATCGTGACCATAAAGGGCGCTACAAAGGTGATGGCCACCGCATCAACAAGGGGTACATAGGCCACTGCAATGATGAAAAGTGTCGCCGAAATTGTTGCTAATACACCGCGGCTAATTTGGAGTTTTGGTTGTGTCGTATGGAGAACTTTAAAGCCATGGATTGCAATCACAATAAGAATGCCAACAAGCAGCCCGCATTGCCTGCTCCACACAACTTGAATTGGCGGTAGCGTCTCTGTCAAAAGCTTTGCGATTGCGTCTGTTGCGGCAAACAACGCCATGCCACCAGCCATATAGGTGAGGCCCAACCTGGAATTGTTGGTTTGTTGCGGCACTGCTTGCACAACTGGAGAAATTGGATTGATGGGCACTCAGGGAGCCTTTTAATTTGTCATAAAGAGAAGCTACGCTTCAAACGCCGCCACGTCTATGCCGAAATCAATCTGTCATTCACCCACCATCTACGTAATAACATCTGGCTTTGATCGACCAATGATTTCGGTCAATTGGCTCACGAGGTGTGCTGCTTGCTCGACGCTGCTTAGGGCCTCGGCCGCGTCTTTTGTAAGATCGGATGCTACTGAAGTGAATTGTTCAAGGTAAAGGCGCAGCGTTGCCCCTTCGGTTCCGGTGCCCGATAACCTAAACACAGCGCGTGCTCCGCCTTCGAACCCAATACGAATGCCCTGCTGAGTTGCAATGGAACCATCGATCGAATCCTCATAGGAAAAATCGTCGGCGAAGCTAATAGTTAGATCGCCATGTGTAGACCCTGGCAATTCACTCAAGCGGTCTCGAAGACCTTGCATGAGCCTATCTGCTTTATCAGTCGTCACAGCTTCAAAATCGTGGCGAGAATAGAAGTTTCTACCAAAGGTTTGCCAGTGGTCCAAAACAAGATCTGCTACAGAAATTTTTCTGATTGCAAGTATATTCAACCACAGTAATACCGCCCAAAGGCCATCTTTTTCTCTGACGTGATCAGAGCCGGTTCCTGCGCTTTCCTCTCCACATATGGATACTTTTCCGGCATCCAACAAATTTCCGAAAAACTTCCAGCCAGTTGGTGTTTCATAAATATTGATGCCTAGTTTTGCAGCTACTAAATCGGCGGCGCCGCTTGTTGGCATTGAGCGTGCGATGCCGCTTATGCCGTCGGCATATCCAGGTGCGAGGTGTGCATTTGCGGCGAGCATAGCAAGGCTATCAGATGGCGTGACATAAATATTGCGGCCGATGATCATGTTACGATCACCATCCCCATCAGAAGCTGCGCCGAAGTCCGGCGCATCATCATCCATCATAATGCCCATCAATTCGTGTGCCCAAATCGGATTGGGGTCGGGATGCCCTCCTCCGAAGTCGGGCAACGGCAAACCATTTCTTACCGTACCCTGTTTGGCACCAAGTTGGTCCTCTAGGATGTACTTTGCATAGGGTCCAGTGATTGCGTGCATGGCGTCAAAGCACATCGTAAAGCCCGATTTGAAAAGATCGCGAATGGCGTCAAAATCAAAAAGCGACTGCATTAGTTCTGCGTAATCGGCGACGGGATCTACAATCTGAACTTGCATTTCACCCATTCTTGTTGTGCCTAAATTGCTTAAATCGACATCGGGGCTGGATGATTTTTTGTAGGTTGAGATCACCTTCGTGTTTTCAAAGATGCTTTCTGTGATCGATTCAGGCGCTGGTCCACCATTTGCAGTATTGAATTTTATACCAAAATCTTGGTCGATGCCGCCGGGATTGTGGCTAGCAGAAAGAATGAACCCGCCATCCGTCCTATTGAGACGAATGAGATGTGAGGCGGCCGGCGTTGATAACAAACCGGATTGCCCAACAATGGCTCTTTTTGCGCCGTTCGCTTCTGCCATTTTTAAGATGGTTTGAATTGCTTGCTCATTGAAGTATCGACCATCGCCACTGATCACATAGGTTTTCACATTTGCGCCGCCAAGTGCATTAAACGCAGACTGGACGAAATTCTCCAGATAGTGCGATTGCAAGAAAACACGCGTTTTCTTCCGCAAGCCCCATGTACCTGGCTTTGGGCCTTCGATTGGAGTGGTTGGGACGATTTTCATACTATGCGATTTACTATGCTAAGCAGATAGTTC
>JBCDFK010000230.1:0-4693 GCA_039178065.1 Pseudomonadota bacterium
CGATAAAGTATTATCGTCATCTTCCAGTCTTATTGCATGATATTGATCCCAAGGTAGACCAATCGAGAGACATGCTTGCCTCCCAGGTCTCAAAAAGTCAGCGCTTTGTGGTCGACGGCTTTTCTCAGCTTATGGCGCCAGTCTTGGATGGCGGACGAAGCGACTACGAAACAGACGGAAAGATTCTCGTTTTGAGCGATGCTTCCACCAAGCTGCCATCCGAAGTCATAGAATGTTTGGAACTGTTTCCTCACGCCTCTTGACTACATAAACCGATGCAGGTGGCAGGTTTTCTAGTACTACAGCGGTCCGGTATGCTTGCATGTTCAGTCGTTCCAGAATTGGTTTTGAGATCGGGCAACGATGACCATAAGTAAACAATCGAAATTGCCCGTCTGCTCTTAAACATTCAAAGCTGCTGGCAACTATTCGAAAAATTTTTGGAGCAGGAATTGAAAGAAGTGGCAATCCACAGATAACGGCTTGAGCACTTCCCAAACCAAAAGGCGAACGATGCTTTACAGATGAGGCATCGGCTTGAATGACCGCAACTCCTGGATACTTTTGCGATAGTTGACGCACAAAAATCTCACCAAGTTCGACCACGGCGAGCTGCTCGGGGCGCAGTCCGTGATGCAATAGTGCAGCCGTGAAAACACCTGTACCAGGCCCCAACTCCAATACGGGTTTATCAGGTTCAACGATCCCTTGAATCATCGCATCTGCTAGCGCTGTACTAGAAGGAGCAATTGCGCCAACGCCAAATGGAGACTTCATCCATTCGCTGAAGAAGACAGAAGGCGTGGAATTTGCTTGTTTACGAAAGACTGACTGCTTCAAGATTCACTCCTATGCCATCAATTTGCAGAGCTTCGTTGCATGCCAACTTGCCGTTTCGTTTGCAGTAGTCTTACAAAATTGTAAGTCTTCCTTCTGGCATCTGTGATAATGTTGAGCCCATGCGATTGTTGGTACTTGAAGATGATGAGAAACTTGGTCCCTGGCTGCAAAAAGGGCTTCGTGAATCGGGACATGTCGTTGACCTGTTTATCAATGGAAAAGATGCGCTCGTGGCGGCGATGGGGCAGAGTTACGATGTTCTGATTCTTGATCGCATGGTTCAAGGACTGGACGGATTGTCAGTCTTGAAGGCACTACGACAAGCAAAGGTGCATGTCCCCACCTTGTTTCTGACCGCCTTGGGCGACATTGATGACCGCGTGGAAGCCCTTCGAGCCGGCGGGGATGATTATCTGGTAAAGCCCTATGCTTTTCGTGAGCTCGAAGCTCGTATTGAAGTGCTGGCACGGCGACTTACAGAGCCGGAAACAGCATCCTCCGTTCTTTCAGCGGCAGATGTGACAATCGATCTGTATACGCGCAAGTGTACGCGTAAAGGTCATAAGATCGATTTGAATACCAAGGAATTTCAGCTGCTTGAGGTATTTATGAAATCAAAGGGGCGGGTGCAAACCAGAACAATGCTTTTAGAGCAAGTGTGGGATATGGATTTTGATCCGACAACGAGTGTTGTGGAGACTCATATCAGTCGTCTCCGCAGCAAAATTGAAAAACCGTTTGGTGATACACTCATCCGAAATATTCGTGGTACCGGTTATGTCTTTGGCGGAGATTAGACACATTTGGCGTCTGTCTGCAGTTAGGCAAACGCTCTGGCTACTTGTCCTGTTTTGTATGATATCGCTTCTTGCCTGGGGTGGTACGTATGCTTTGGTTTGGTTTGAAATGACCAAAGCCGTCGATCAACGTCTTTCAAGCCGAATGGAACTCGCGCTTGCTGAATTGCAGGCACAACGGCCATTGCCGAAACCGGGCAATGGACAAACTGTGCTCCTGACCAAGGATGAATGGCCCTTGGGCTTTCAATCCAACGATGTTGCTGACGGAGCGGGACCGGATATGCGCTTTTTGGTGCGTGAAACACCACAAGGCAATATTGTTCTTGGAGAGAGTGTAGAGCGAGAGGAAAATCTAAGATCTATACTCGCTGGCGGTATGCAAATTACACTTTTGATAACGCTTATCGCATCCTTTGCCTTCTCAATGGCCATTGCCAAAAGAAGCCAACAGCGCCTGGACACAATCAGCAAAGGGTTGAAAGAGGTGGCAGCGGGTCATCTGGACAAAGAGATTCTTCTCGGCGGAACGGATGATGACCTCGGTATGCTCGTCGAACGGATCAACGATACAACCGCGCGTTTGGCGCGGACCATGCAGCAAATTCGCGTACAGTCATCCAATATTGCGCATGATCTTAGGACGCCACTTGCAAGACTCAGAGCTCAACTCGAATCCAGCCTGGATAGTCTGGCGCTAAAACAGCAACCAGTTTCACAAGCCACATTGGAAGATGCAATAGCGCAAATAGATGACATTGCTGAGATTTTTGACGCATTGCTTCGCCTTGCAAAAATTCAGAATGGCGAAGGCCGCGCCCGATTTGAAACTGTTGATCTTGCCGAATTTGTCCGTGAAATTGCCGACACTTATGGTCCCGTTGTTTCAGATGCCGGACAAAAGCTGTTGGTAACAATAGACGATGCAAACGAAATTTCAGGCGATCCGAAACTGCTCATGCAGCTCGTCGCCAATCTCGTTCAAAATGCAATGCGTTATGGAGAGAAAGGGCAAGAGATCAACTTGGTGGTCCATGCCTCAAAACTCTCCATAACGGACAAAGGCCCGGGCATACCGCCCCAGGACAGAGCAAAAGTCTTGCAGGCCCTTTATCAAGGCGAAACGACGAGGAACGGTAATGGCTATGGCTTGGGATTGGCGATGGTGAAGGCCATTTGTGACTTACACAAGGCTCAGCTGTCTTTGGGTTCTGGACCGAACGAAGTTGGATTAACCGTCGCGGTGCAATTTCCCAAGCAAGCACACCAGTAGAATTTGGCGATTGTTTCAAGGATTGTACTCTGGCCTTCTAGGTTGCGAATATTAATATGAGTGTTTGACACAAGTTTTCTAAAGTGCTTTAGAAAAAGCTATATTATTTTCAATGAACTCGGCCCTCTAACTATGGCTATTGAGACAGGGGACTAGGGCAGGTCGGACGAGCTAAGGGTCGTCAGTGAAAAGAAGCGAAAGCCAATGATCGTTTGCAGTTGCAACATCATAACCAAACATGAAATCGAGGAAGTCGTACGTGGCTTTCTCGAGCAGGACCGTTGGCAGCTGATAACTGTGGGCATGGTCTATCATGCAATGAGAAAGCGCGGCAAATGCTGCGGATGTTTTCCCAATGCGATCGGCATAATAGTTGACTTCGGTGAGAAATGGCATCGCGAAAACAATACACCACAGGCTCAAATATTGTCATTTGTTGAGCGCATGCGGTTAGAGCATCAACGAACCGAGTCATTAAAGAACCTCGCTAAGAACAGGAAAAATGGTTTAGCGGCTTGATTTGTGAGTTGCATCCCTATCTAGTCTTTAAACAACTAGACAAGGGAGTTTCCTATGCAGGGCAATAAACGTGTGATTGAGTGCTTGAATGAGGCACTTTTTTTGGAATTAGGTGCTGTTAATCAGTACTGGCTCCACTATCGCCTGCTGGATGACTGGGGCTTTGCTAAACTCGCAAAAAAAGAACGCGAAGAGAGCATTGAAGAGATGAACCATGCCGACAAGCTCGTTGAGCGGATCATTTTCCTCGAGGGTTTCCCAAATTTGCAGAATGTTGCCCCGTTGAAAATTGGACAAAACGTCAAGGAAGTGCTCGAAGCCGATTTGGCGGGCGAAAAAGAAGCGTGGGACAGCTACACCAAGTCTCGTGACGTGTGCAACGAGGCCGGAGACTACGTTTCGATGAAAATCTTTGAAGAATTGATCGCGGATGAGGAAGGGCATATTGACTTCATCGAAACGCAATTGGATCTAATGGATAAAATCGGCGAAGAGAAATACGGCATGCTCAATGCAACGTCGGCCGACGAAGCAGAGTAACTTAAGCTGATGGTCACTACCGTTTAATGGGGCAGATCACAGCTGAGACTACTTCGAGTTTGGCTCAGTTACGACTTGAAACAGAATCCTGATAGGCCTCCAAATCCTCGATCAACGATGGCCCATCAGGTACATCCATTCGTCGACAGAACTCTGACCAAACTTCTCCATATGGAAGATCTTTGATCTCTTCGGTGATCACGAGTCGGCTGGTGAAGTCGAGCTCTGTTTCTGCCATCTTCAAGCGATCCAACGGCATGAGCAACGCGCGGAGGAGTGCCTTTTGCATATTGCGGGTTCCGATGGTCCAGGCAGCGGTTCGACTAATTGTCGCGTCGAAAAAATCCAAACCAATATGGGTCCGTTTTAATAAATCCGCACTAACCAATTCCTGCGCCATAGCCAGAATATCATCATTGAGCAGAATGACATGGTCGCTATCCCAGCGCATAGGACGAGAAACGTGAAGTAGGAGTTCGTCGAGCGAAAGGCTGACCGCGCTTAGTTTGTCTGCAATGTTTTCAGTTGGATGAAAATGGCCCATATCGAGGCACAATAAGGTTTTGTTTCGGATCGCGTAGCCCAGGTAAAATTCGTGGCTGCCTACGGTGCAGGCTTCGACACCAATGCCGAAAAGCTTGCTTTCCACGGCATCAAGCAGATGTGCTCTGTCAAGTTGTGCGTCCAACATTGAATCCAGCGATTTTTCAAGTCGCGCACGAGC
>JBCDFK010000231.1:0-4685 GCA_039178065.1 Pseudomonadota bacterium
CGCGCCTAATCCGGCCGCCATTGCGGCTTCATTTCCCAATTGCTTTGCCAGCACAACCGCCAGCATGCCCTTGAGAGCATCAAGCAATAATGTTGCAGCTGCCAATTTTTTGTTGCCTGTCCTCAAAACGTTGGTTGCGCCGATATTGCCCGAGCCAATGTTGCGAACATCACCAAGACCGGCCCACTTCGTCAGCAAAAGGCCAAAAGGGATAGAGCCTAGCAAATAGCCAAAGACCAGTCCCAAAAGGATAAACAACAAGGTCAATTCACACTCCACCAGTTACGCATTTCATCCACTCCAAGCTATTGCGCAGTGTAAACACTTGTTCCTGAAACGAAAGTCTCGACAACGCGCCCGGTTAGTCTTGCATCTTCAAACGCAGTATTCTTGGACCGAGACTTAAGATCGCTTGGCTTTAGTACCCAAGGCTCGTTCAAATCAAAAACAGCAAAATCGGCACGACTGTTTGTCTGCAAGGTTCCGGCTTCAAGGCCCATGCGTTTTGCAGGGTTGGTCGACATGGCGGCAATCAGTTTTAAAAGCGGAAGCTGCTCTGCATGGACGAGCCGCAATCCCGCAGCCAAAAGGCTCTCCAAACCAACGGCACCATCTTCAGCCTCAGCAAACGGTAGCCTCTTAGTGTCGACGTCTTGGGGGTCGTGATCAGATACAATTATGTCAATCGTGCCATCAGCTAATGCAGAAATCATTGCTTGGCGATCGTCTTCTGATCGAAGCGGTGGCGCGAGCTTAAAGAATGTGCGGTATTGGCCGATATCATTCTCATTGAGGGATAGATTATTAATCGAAACGCCTGCTGAAACCGACAAGCCCTCATGCTTTGCCCGCCCAATGGCCTCAACACTCATGGCGCAAGATATCTTAGCTGCGTGGTAGTCGCATCCAGTCAATCGCGCCAGGCGGAGATCCCGCTCCAGTGGCAATATTTCGGCCTCGCGCGGAATCCCTGCAAGCCCAAGCCAAGATGCATAAAGTCCTTCATTCATAACACCGTTGCCGGCAAGGTCCGCGTCTTGAGTTGTGTGCGAGATCAAAGCACCAAAATCGCGCGCATATGTCATAGCACGACGCATAATCGCAGCATTGGCAATGGTTTTGCGACCATTGGCAAACATAACCGCGCCGGCAGATTGTAAGATGCCCATCTCGGTCATCTCAGCGCCATTTAACCCCTTAGTGATAGCAGCAGATGGATATATATGTGTGATAGCAGCCTCTGTTGCCGTGCGACGTATGAATTCCACCAATTGCACATCATCGATAACCGGATTGGTATCGGGCATCATTACCAGAGATGTCACACCGCCTGCAGCGGCAGCCTGTGAAGCTGAAGCAATTGTTTCGCGGTGTTCGGCCCCAGGTTCACCAATGTGAACATGCATGTCTACTAAGCCGGGTATGATCGTTTTGCCTGCGAGGTCGATTGTTACAGAATCGCTTGGAGAACCTTGATTGGCGGCATTGGCGCCGACTGCGACAATCGTGCCGTTTTGCACGATAAGCGAGCCGGTTTCATCTAAATCGCAAGATGGATCGACTATGCGTGCATTGGTGTAGACTTGGGTTCCTTTCGAAGGTGCGACGCTCATTGTGCACCTCCGGAATTCTTGGATGGATCGAGCAATGCTTCCATTACCGCCATACGCGCTGCAACGCCCATCTCAACTTGTTCTTCAATGACACTTTGTGGGCCATCAGCTATGTCAGAAGCAATTTCAACGCCGCGGTTCATCGGGCCAGGGTGCATCACAAGTGCATCGGGTTTTGCTATGGCTAATTTAGCTGCGTCCAGTCCGAAATGGCGGAAATACTCACGCACAGAAGGAACAAACGCTCCAGCCATTCGCTCACGTTGCAATCTTAGCATCATTACTACATCGGCATTAACCAATCCAGTTTCCATACGTGTGTGCACTTCAACACCCATATCGGCGATCCCAGCTGGCATCAGCGTGGATGGGCCAACAACACGCACGCGAGCGCCCATTGTATTGAGTAGAATAATATTCGATCGTGCCACACGGCTGTGTAAGACATCGCCACAAATCGCAACGGTAAGCCCGTCGATTGGGCCTTTTTCGCGCCGAATGGTCAGGGCATCGAGCAATGCTTGTGTTGGATGCTCATGCGCACCATCACCAGCATTTATCACCGAGCAATCCACTTTTTGGCTCAGCAAAGCTGCGGCACCCGCTGATGCATGCCGAATAACTAATATATCTGGCCTCATAGCATTGAGCGTCATTGCCGTGTCTATGAGTGTTTCGCCTTTTTTCACTGATGATGAAGCAACCGACATATTCATGACATCAGCACCGAGGCGTTTGCCGGCAAGCTCAAAAGAAGCTTGAGTTCGCGTTGAGGCTTCAAAGAATAGGTTGATCTGCGTTAGCCCGCGAAAAACAGACTTCTTCTTCTCACGTTGCCGCGAGACATCAACAGCAGCGTCAGCGCGATCTAGAAGACACGCAATATCTGGGACATTTAACCCCGCAATACCTAGTAGGTGACGGTGAGGGTAAATGGGAAAAGGGCTTTGATCTATCATCTTAAAGTGGTGCAATAGGCTTAAATAAGATGCGTCGCAAGCGTCTAGGCGATCACTACCCCACATTTTCGCGCTATGATCGCCATCAAAAGCGATTCGGGACACCCATGGCTCCAACTATTACTCATACCGTTACTAATCAGACGCCACCGATCAGCGGTAACAACGCATTTCGGCTCAACCCGCTTCTATTGCAGATCGCATCGGGCCTCGATGCAGATATCTTGAAAGACTTCGATCAGATTGGGCGCTACACGCTGTCGGCAGAGGCTCAAGATCTTGCGCAAATGGCAAACCAGAATGTGCCCCAACTGAAAATATATGATCGCTATGGTCACCGCGTTGATCAAGTTGAGTTTCACCCATCATATCATGCACTTATGCGGCGATCTGTAAGCTATGGCCTTTCAAGTTCGGTTTGGGAAGATGCGGCTCGAGGCAATCAAGATGGACATTTTAAAAGGGCGATCCGATACTTCATGATGGCGGGCTTGGAAACGGGCCATCTGAGTAGCCTTTCCTCGACCAACGGCGCTGTAGCGGCTTTGATGACAACGCCGACATTGGCAAAAGAGTGGGTACCACGCGTTACGTCAAGGAAATACGACAGCGCACATAAGTCGCCGGTGGAAAAAAACTGTCTAACAATGGGTTATGGCATCGCTGAAAAACACGCTGGAACAGATATCGCGGCTGTCTCCACGCGCGCAGAAGCCATCAAAAACGGCCTATATCGCATTATTGGCCATAAATGGTTCTTGGCGTCTCCAATGGCCGATGCGTTTCTTGTGCTGGCACGCTCCGAAAAAGGTGTAAGTTGTTTCCTCGTCCCACGTTTCCTTGCTGATGACGAGCCAAATAACATCCAGCTGATGGGCCTAAAGGACAAACTGGGCAATCGATCTGGGGCCACTGCTGAGGTGGAATTTGAAGGTTCGATCGCGCAAATGGTTGGTACTGAAGGTGAGGGCGCGTCAGCGATCAACGAGCTTTTGACATTGACCCGCCTGGATGCAGCTCTTGCTTCGAGCGGAATCATGCATGCCTCGCTCGCAGAAGCGGTTCACCATGCTCGTCACCGAAAGGCATTTGGCAAGCAACTCATTGATCAGCCGATGATGACGCGGGTTTTGGCAGATATGGCAATTGATGTTGCGGGCTGTACGGCGTTGAGCATGCGGCTATCGCGCGCATTTGATGGAGCTCGTACAGACGAAGCGGATAGGAACTTTGCCCACATAATGACACCGGTTGTAAAGTTTTGGACCGGAAAACTTGCAATGCCACTAATTGCTGAGGCTGTTGAGGTCTTAGGAGGTAACGGTTGCGTGGAAACCAGCGTTTTGCCTAGGCATTATCGGGAGTCACCCCACCTCAACACTGTTGAGGGAACCGGCAACATGATGGCGTTGGAGCTCAGGAAAACGCTGAACCGTTCGCCAGATTCGTTTGAAAAACTGCTCTCACAGCTGGGACAGGATCTGGGTTCCGATGGTGCGCAAACCGTGGAAGTATTGCGTGCCGCATTTCAACTGGCAAAAAGTGACGAAGGCTCTGCGCGGATCGCGACTTGGCAATTGGCGCTCGCTGCTGCAGCTGCCGAACTCAAACGTTTGGGCACGGGTACATTAGCTGACGCCTTTGTTGAAACTCGCCTAACAAGTGCGGGGCATTCCTGTTACGGAATGATTGACAGCAGGCATGATGCATCGACGATTTTAGATGCCCTTTACCCGCCGATAAGCTGATCAACGATCGCCAAAACAGCGGGAATTGAGAAGAATGCGACAACGGTTTGAACAGTTACAGTAATGGCATAAACATCCGCATCACCGCCCATTTGGCGTGCTAAAACATAGCCATTCATTGCGGTTGGTACACTCGCGCAAAGAGCGAGGTAACTCAATTCGGCTCCGCGAACACCGATCAATATGGCGACGGTCACAACAATGATAGGAAACACCACCAGCTTCAAAAGGGTAGGGATGTAAACCGCGATTGATGGTTTAAAAAGGTCGCCCAATCGCAGACCAGCGCCGATAGATATAAGCCCCATTCCGAGCGCAGTCCGAGCGATCAGTTGAAGCCCATCCATGATAAAAGTTGGAATACC
>JBCDFK010000232.1:0-4670 GCA_039178065.1 Pseudomonadota bacterium
AGCTAACATCGCTTAGATTTCTGGTTCTGGTCACATCATATTTGGTCCACTGGTGGTTTTACTCTTTAAGCAGGAGTTCAATCGTGTCATGTACACCCGCGACCAAAAATTGGCGCAATATGGAAAGAAAAGCGCCTTGCTGAACGATAGTGTGGTGTTTTTTGCCCAATTGGAAAGCTACCGATGAACGACATGACGCCGCGGCGCAAAGGACGTAAAAGCAGTCTGCCGAAGGGCCGCCAGCTGGATGAGGCCGCTTTATTGGAGGTCAAAAACGCGCTTGGTGATCGACCACGCAATCGCGATTTGCTGATTGAGTTTCTTCACTTGATTCAAGACCGAAATGGATGCTTACCGGCTTCTCATATCCGCGCGTTGGCTGAAGAAATGAAGCTTAGCCAAGCCGAAGTCTATGAAGTTGCGTCATTCTACGATCATTTTGACGTTGTACGCGAAGGGGAACAATTACCCGCGCCGCTCACCATTCGCGTTTGCGATTCGCTCAGCTGTATGATGGATGGTGCTGAACAGCTGATTGCCTCGCTGGAAGAGAACCATGACCCGGAATATGTTCGCGTTGTCAGAGCACCATGTATGGGTCGATGTGCGACGGCACCAGCGGCACGCATTGGAGATCGAGAAGTTGATCATGCAACGTCAGCTGGGCTGCTGGACATGGCCAAGAACGGCGAGTTCGATGTTACTACGCCTGATTATGTCAATCTTCATGCTTATTTGGAGCATGGCGGCTATCAGGTTTTGGATCGCGTAAAAGCGGGTGATCTTGATGCAGATATGCTGATCGACACGCTCAGCGATGCGGGACTGCGTGGTCTTGGTGGTGCTGGGTTTCCGGCGGGCAAGAAATGGGGCTTTGTGCGTTCATACGATGGTCCACGCTTGATGACGATCAATGGTGATGAGGGTGAGCCGGGAACTTTCAAGGACCGACATTATCTTGAAAGCGATCCGCACCGCATGTTTGAGGGCGCCTTGGTCGCCGCACATGCGATCGAAGCGGAACGCATCTATCTATACATGCGCGATGAATATCCAGCGGTGCTTGAAATCTTGCGCAATGAGATCGCAGCGCTCGAAGCCGCTGAAATTATTGAGCCGGGCTTTGTGGAGTTGAGGCGCGGTGCTGGCGCATATATTTGCGGTGAAGAAAGCGCGATGATTGAGAGTATTGAAGGCAAGCGCGGGCTGCCACGTCATCGCCCGCCTTATATTGCCGAGGTCGGTCTGTTTGGTCGTCCGACACTAAACCACAATGTGGAAACGCTTTGGTGGATTAGAGATATCGTCGAAAATGGTCCGACATGGTTTGCCGAGCAAGGCAAGCCCGATCATCCGGGTGTTCGTTCATGGTCGGTATCGGGACGTGTCAAAGAACCGGGGGTCATACTAGCGCCTGCGGGTGTGACGGTGCGCGAGCTGATCGATGACTATTGCGGCGGTATGGCCGATGGTCATGTGTTTAAGGCCTATCTGCCAGGCGGTGCTTCGGGCGGAATTTTGCCGGCTTCCATGGATGATATTGCGCTGGATTTTGGCGATAGTCTTTTCAAGCGTGGTGCATTCGTTGGAAGCCACGCAGTGGTTATTCTGTCTGATCAGGACAACATCAAAGACGTAGTGATTAATCTGATTGATTTCTTTGCCCATGAAAGCTGCGGCCAATGCACACCATGTAGGGGTGGTACAGAAAAGTTGGCCAAGCTGCTTCGCACTGAAGGCAAATTGGACGAAGAAACTATTCGCGATCTTGAGCAAGTGATGCGCGACGCTTCAATTTGTGGCTTGGGGCAGGCGGCACCAAATCCAGTGAACCATCTGCTGACACATTTCAGGGACGATCTGTAATGTTTGAAGCATACCTTCTTACGCTCCTAGGAGTTATAGCTGCGCAGGCGTCGCCGGGACCGAATTTCGTAGCGGTAATATCTGTTGCTCTTGCGCAAGGGCGACGTGCCGGACTTTGGGTGGTCGCAGGTGTTTCAACAGGTATGTTGGTTTGGTCACTGGCAACAGCCTATGGACTAGCAACAGTGCTGGAATGGTTCCCCTGGTCACTCAACGCGATGCGTATTTTGGGTGGGGGATACCTTCTTTGGCTTGCCGCGAAAGGCATTCGCGCTGCTATGAAAAATCAGCCGGGATCAGTTCGAGCGTCAAAAAAGCGATTATCCAATCAAAAGGCTTACTGGCGCGGTTTATTGGTCGTGTTGACCAATCCAAAGGCATTGCTGATGTGGGCCGCTGTTGCAACGTTCCTGTTCGGAGCAGGCCTCTCTGCCGGACAAGTATTGGCATTTGGACCAATGGGTGCGGTTTCTGGTTTTATGATTTACGGTAGTTACTCTGCTTTGTTTTCAACCGGTATTGCTTCGCGAACCTATGCAATATTCTCGCGTTTGTTTGAGGTCGCATTCGGAACGGCATTTGGTGCTTTGGGCGGAAAACTTCTATTTGATGGCATACGGGAGCTGCGTTCATGAGTATTGCGACGCACACCACACAAATCGATAATGAACGTTCCATTGTTACGCGGTGGGACTTCAGACCAGGTGAGGAAACAGGCGTTCACATTCATGGCTACGACTATTGTGTGGTGCCGCTAATGGATGGCGTCCTTAGAATAGTGACGCCGGATGGCAGTGAGACGATGGTGGAAATGAAAGCTGGCGAGTCGTATTTTCGCGAAAAAGGTGTTCATCACAACGTCATCAACGCCAATAATTTTGACTATGCTTTCGTCGAGGTGGAGTTCAAATGAGCAATCAAACCAAATTCACTTTGAATGGCAAAGAAGTTTTGGCCAAAGGCGATGAAACGATTTGGCAGGTGGCCAAGCGTGAAGGCGTGAATATCCCCCATTTATGCCATTTGGATAAGCCTGGTTATCGTTCTGATGGCAATTGCCGCGCTTGTGTCGTTGATATTGAAGGCGAACGTTCCCTTGCTGCGTCCTGCATTCGCAAAGCTACAGAGGGCATGGTGGTAAACACCGCCTCAGACCGGGCGACCAAAAGCCAGAAAATGGTTTTCGAAATGCTAGCGGCAGATATGCCGTCACGTGCAGAAGGACCAGATGATCAATCTGCTTTCTGGGCGTGGGCAGATAGTTTTGGCATTGCTGGTTCGACACGTATGCCAAGCAAATTTGATGGCGCTACAACCGAGGTTCATGACGTCTCAAATCCCGCTATCGCGGTGAATATGGACGCATGTATTGCTTGCGGCCTGTGCGTTCGTGCCTGCCGTGAAGTGCAGGTAAATGATGTGATCGGTATGGGAATGCGCGGTTCGCATTCTGTACCGGTTTTTGACATTCATGATCCGATGGGTCGGTCGACCTGTGTGACTTGTGGCGAATGTGTTCAGGCATGTCCGACCGGTGCGCTCTATGAAAAGACACTGATGGATGATGCTGGTAAGACACGTGTTATCAATGATTTCGACAATAGCGTTGATAGTGTTTGCCCGTTCTGCGGTGTTGGTTGCCAGACGGCGGTTAATGTTAAAGACAACAAGATCGTTCAAATTGATGGCCGCGATGGTCCCGCGAACGAAAACCGGCTTTGCGTGAAAGGCCGGTTTGGATATGATTATGCTCAATCGCCTGAACGTTTGACCAAGCCGCTTATCCGTCGCGATGACGCGCCTAAGCGTGGCGATATCGATATGCGCTTTATGAAGGTCGAAGATGTGTTCCGCGAAGCTTCTTGGGAAGAGGCAATGGCGTTGGCGGCTTCAGGTCTTACGGATATTCGTGACGGCGAAGGCAAGGGAAAAGGCAATAATGCAATTGCGGGCTTTGGTTCTGCCAAAGGCTCCAATGAAGAAGCCTATCTATTCCAGAAACTGATTCGCCAAGGCTTTGGGACCAATAATGTGGACCATTGTACGCGGCTTTGCCATGCCTCCTCTGTGTCAGCGCTGCTTGAAGGTGTGGGCTCAGGTGCCGTATCTGCACCATTTACGGATGCGATGAAATCTGACTGCGTAATTGTGATTGGCGCTCGACCGACAACAAACCATCCTGTGGCGGCGACGTATTTTAAGCAGGCGGTCAAAAACGGCACTAAGCTCATCATTATGGATCCGCGCGGCCAAGACATGATGCGCCATGCCAGCCATTCGCTCAAATTTAAACCGGGTACCGATGTCGCTATGCTCAATGCGATGATCCATACGATTATCGATGAAGAGCTTTATGACGCGCAATATATTCAAGCCAATGCTTCGGGATTTGAGGCACTTAAGGAAAAAGTAAAAGACTTTGCGCCGGAACAAATGTCCGAGGTTTGCGGTATCGATGCAGAGACACTCAAAGATGTGGCGCGCATTTATGCAACGTCAGAACGCTCGATCATTTTCTGGGGTATGGGAGTTTCGCAGCATACACACGGTACAGATAATTCGCGCTGTTTGATTGCGCTCGCACTAATAACCGGTCACGTTGGCCGCGAAGGTACGGGTCTGCATCCGCTTCGCGGGCAAAACAATGTGCAAGGTGCTTCTGATGCCGGTCTTATCCCAATGTTCTTTCCCGACTATCGATCTGTTGAGAACGCAGACATTCGTGGTCAGATGGAAGACTTTTGGGGCCGTGCACTTGATCCGGTAAAAGGGCTAACGGTGGTTGAGATCATGGATGCAATCCA
>JBCDFK010000233.1:0-4644 GCA_039178065.1 Pseudomonadota bacterium
AAGCCGAGCGCCTGCAAGCAGAAGCGGAAGCGAAACTTAAAGCCGAAGAACAAGCACGTATTGATGAAGAGCGAAAACAACGTGAAGCGGCAGAAGCTGCCATCATCGCAGCACAGAAGGCACGAGATGAGGCCGAACGCGCAAAACGCGAAGCTGATTTAGCAAAACAATTAGCTGCCGAAAAAGCGTTGAAAGAGGCGCAAGAAGCCAAGGCAGAGGCCGAAAGACAGCAAAAAGAGGCACAAGATGCCATTGTTGCAGCCCGCAAGCGAGCTGAAGAACTTGCAGCACTGCCCAAGCGAATCATACCAACACTTGATTTCGCTAATCAGAAAAGCGCGTTAGCAAAACCGGTTGCTGGCCGTACAATTACCGCATTTGGCGCCAATGACGGATTTGGTTCAAGGGCTCAAGGTGACACAATCGAAACCTCTCCTAACGCAATTTTGACTGCACCTGCGGGTGGAAAAGTGCTCTATGCAGGCCCATTTCGTGCATATGGTAACTTATTGATCCTCGATGCAGGTGATAACTATCAACTTGTTCTTGCGGGAATGGACCGAATAGATGTTGCACAAGGGCAGTTTGTGCTGGAAGGTGAACCTGTAGGCGCAATGGGGCGGATTAGACTAGCAAGTGTAACTGCCGCCGCTACTGACAATGACAACCCGACGCTCTATATTGAGTTTCGGAAAAACTCGAAGCCGATTGATCCATCACCATGGTGGGAACGGGTCAGTGCTGGAAGGACGTAAATATGGTGCGGAAATTTTCTCTATTGTTTGCCGGTGCACTACTCGGGGCTGGGGCTACGATCATGTTGGCAGGCCAACCCGTTATTAGTGCCAATGCCGCCGGTAGCGAGACATACAAAAATCTGGCTATTTTTGGCGATATTTTCGAGCGTGTTCGCGGCAATTATGTAGAAGAACCAAGCGAAGAAGAGCTTGTTGAGAGCGCCATTAACGGCATGCTCTCCTCGCTCGACCCCCACTCTTCCTATCTCAATGCTGAAGATGCTGAAGATATGCGCACCCAAACAAGCGGTGAATTTGGTGGTCTAGGCATCGAAGTAACGATGGAAGACGAATTGGTTAAAGTCATCACGCCAATGTACCAAAGCCCTGCCGAAGATGCAGGTGTTCTAGCTGGTGACTTCATCTCAAAAATTGATGGCGAAGAAGTACGCGGTTTGACCCTGCAGCAAGCGGTTGAAAAAATGCGTGGCGCCATAAATACGCCAATTGTACTTGAGTTGTTGCGCGAAGGCGCAGACAAGCCCATCGAAGTTACGATCATCCGCGACATCATTAAGGTGCAGGCTGTGAAGTTCCGCGCTGAGGGTGATGTTGGCTATCTGCGCGTCATCTCTTTCACGCAAAAAACCTACACAGATTTGGAACGCGGCATCGAAACGCTAACCGAAGAAATCGGCGAAGATAAACTTAAAGGCTTCGTGCTCGACTTGCGCCTGAATCCAGGCGGCCTGCTGGACCAAGCAATCAATGTCTCAGATGCATTTCTTGAAAAAGGACTAATCGTCTCCACCCGTGGACGTGACGAACGCGATAGCCGTCGCTTTTCTGCACGCGCCGGCGACCTGATCGACGGAAAGCCAATTATTGTGCTTATCAATGGCGGTTCCGCATCAGCGTCTGAAATTGTAGCAGGTGCATTGCAAGATCACAGACGTGCAACTGTTGTTGGAACGCAGAGTTTCGGTAAAGGCTCAGTGCAGACGATCATCCCACTTGGTGAGGGCGGCGCGCTGCGCTTGACGACTGCACTCTACTACACGCCGGCTGGTGTCTCGATCCAAGGAAAAGGCATCACACCCGATATCCAAGTCAATCAAACCCTGCCAGAGGAGCTACAGGGCCGAGATCTGACACGCGGCGAATCTGATCTTCGCGGCCACATTGCCGGTGAAGAGGAAGATGAAGAAGGCTCAGGTTCTGTCGCTTATGTGCCGCAAGACCCTGCTGAAGATGATCAGCTCACATATGTGTTGGAGCTTCTTCGCGGTGAGCGAACCGATGAGGCATTCCCACCGGACCCATCAAAGGCTCTGCCAAACTAGATCGGCAAGCCCAACCCAAAGCTAGCCATTGCCAAAGTGCAATGCGCAATTATTATGAAAGGCCACCCACCATGGTGGCCTTTTGATTCGCGCGAATTCCGAAAGCTGGTCTTTTTATGAACGATCTCAATGCTCCACTGGGAATGAACAACAGGCCTCCGCCTGAAGCATCAAAACCGCGCATTCAGCCAACAAATAAGTCGAAAAAATTTGCCGTATTTATCGGCTTTATTTTCAGCGCGATCATTGCACTCAACGCCTACACACTATTGAGCACAGTAGACGGTGATGAGAATGCAATTGTACGACTACCAGAGGTTCAAGCGCCCGTTGAAACTGCGGCTACAACGAATGATCAAGCAACCACTGAAACAAATGAAACGCCAGAGGTCGAGATCGTCTACGGCGATCCTGATCTTCAAAGCGACGATGGTGCGGTTTCAGAATTACCATTGCCAGCAGAGCGCGAAAGCGTAATTCAAGTATCGCCCGGAGGACCACGTATCATTACGGTACGCGACCCCACCGCAATTGAAATCGGCCAGCCACCAGACCAAGCCCATTTGCCAGTTGATGAGGCGCTTGAAGAATCGCCTTATGGCAAGCTACCGATTAGAACGAGCAGCGGTCGCCGTCCCGTAGATATATATGCCCGACCATGGTCGCGCGCAGGCGGCAAACGTATCACGCTTGTTATTTCTGGTCTCGGCCTCTCTCAGACGGGCACACAACGTGCGCTAGCAGAACTGCCGCCCGAAATCACACTTGCCTTTGCGCCAACGGGAAACAGCCTAGACCGCTGGATGCGCGAAGCGCGCAAAAAGGGACATGAAGTGCTTATCCAAGTTCCCATGGAGCCCTTTAATTATCCGCAGGTAAATCCCGGCCCCAACACGCTAAGACTAGCGTCGAGCGCAGAAACCAATATTGACAATTTGCATTGGGCACTTGGCAAAATCACCAATTATACCGGCATTATGAATTATCTCGGCGCGCGCTTTATGAGCGACGAAACCGCCATGAAGCCAATTTTTGATGAACTCGGAAAACGCGGTCTGCTCTATTTCAATGACGGTAGCAGATCGGGCGGGAGCAATATCGGCGCCAATGCACTGCGAGCTGGCGTTCCATATCTGAGCGGCAATTTAGTGATCGACACTTCAAATGATCCAGGCTCAATTCGCGCTAAACTCAAAGCGCTCGAGTCTTTATCTGAAGCACGCGGCGAGGCCATTGGCTCGGGATCAGCGTTGGAATTGACAATCAAAGAAGTCGCCCAATGGGCAAACGATGCTAAGAAACGAGGCTTTGAAATTGTTGGTGTCGCGGCCCTTTCCAAAGACCCTGAACGGAGTCGTTGATCATGGCCAAGAAAAAGGGTGACGCGGTAGATCTACCCTATCGTCCGTGCGTTGGCGTGATGATTCTTAATCAAGAAGGATTGGTATGGGCTGGTCGCCGGATCAGCGAAGGTAACACAGAATATTCTGGTTCCCCGCAACTGTGGCAAATGCCGCAAGGTGGAATAGACAAGGGCGAGAAAGCGCAAGATGCCGCCTATCGCGAGCTCTATGAAGAAACCGGCATGAAATCCGTGACCTTACTGGAAGAAGCACCGGAATGGTTCACATATGATCTACCCGAGCATATGATTGGGGTTGGGCTTAAAGGAAAGTATCGCGGTCAGAAACAACGATGGTTTGCATTTCGTTTTGAAGGCCCAGAAAGTGAAATTCAAATCAATCCACCACCCGGTGGCCACAGTGCAGAGTTCGATCAATGGGCATGGAAACCCATGCTAGAGCTGCCGGACTTAATCGTGCCGTTTAAGCGCGATGTTTATTTAGGTGTGGTCAACGCATTTAAACATTTGGGAGCCGCAGCAAAGAACTAGCTTGTCGTCAAACAGCTACAATTTTGGTTCAAATTGTGGAAGACTAGCTCAGGGAGCATTGCATGATCAAAGACCGCACAAAATTCGCGCCAGCTACACAATCCCATATGTCCGCTGTTATTGCCATTCACACGCGTGCATTTGGCCGCACCACAGAAGCGGAACTTGCACGGCAATTGATTGAAGGGCGCGAAGAAACACTGGATCTGTGTGCGATGATCAACGACGCGGTGGTAGGCCATTGTTTACTGACTGAACTAAAGGGGCCAAGCAGATCCATGGCGCTTGCGCCACTAGCGGTCGATCCCAATTGGCGCGACTTTCAGATCGGTACCGAACTCGTCCGGCAAGTTTTGTCAAATGCACGGTCAGCGGGTTGGAAAAGCGTCTTTGTTCTAGGTGATCCAGACTATTACGGTCGATTTGGCTTCAAGAACACAACAGCTAACCATGTAAAAAGCCCATACCAAGGCGCTGCTTTTCAAGCATTAGAACTCACGCCTGGCGCACTTTCAGGCTACAAAGGATATGTGACATATCCGCAAGCATTTAACCTCGTAGCCGCAGCCTGACGCAAAAAAAGCCGCCCTTCAGGCGGCTTGCAAAAAACTGAATATAACTAGGCTGTTAAGCAGCCAATACAGTGCTCTGCAGCATTGTGAGCTGCGAG
>JBCDFK010000234.1:0-4639 GCA_039178065.1 Pseudomonadota bacterium
ACCCCTCATCGGCGAGCGGTACGGACAAGAACACATGGAAAAACTTGGCTGCTAGCAGAATGGCAAAGAGGGGATAGAGCACCGATCTCTTTGGCAGGATGGAGCTTAAATGCGCCGCATCAATGATTGGAAGTGGCGCTTTGTTCCTGGAAGCTGCATCCGAATCCAAAGCACGTATTGATTCAACATCCATAACGGAAGTCCCCTTGAATTATACAAGGAAACAGATACCGAAATTGAATAAAGGAAAGATTACCTCGGGTAAGACAGCCTAGACATCGCTGATTACTTGGCCGTTCGAGATAATATGTGTCTTGTAGCCGCCAAACACTTTGTCTATTTCACCGGCTGCATAAAGCGCCTGATAGGCCTCATGCGGCACCAATGCGTGGTTTTCAAAAGCCGATACGCCCATCCGTGCGGATTCTAGATTGTCGGTGTCGATATGAAACCGCTCGCGCGCAGGTTCAGATGACCAAAGCCCCTTCTTGGCGGGCTTTTCAGATTTTGAATAAACGTCCTGAATGGTCCACGTCAGCAGCCAGGCATTTTTTGAATTGCCGACGCTCTCAAGAACTCTGTTAACGGTCGCATTGTTTTCGGTGATACCAGCTGAATAGAACGGACCGAGCACAATGCGCCGCAATTGCTTGGGATGAAGCTCATCAAACTCTTCATCCATATTTGAAGCAATCGTTGTAGGCGACAATGAATAGGCGGAATTAGCTTCGATAAACTGATCAAACCTTCGCGCCAAAGCGGGGTTCAATAGCCCGCCCACCGGCAATGGAATTTCCACCTTTTCGTTTAACTTTCGATCCTTGGTGACAAGCGTTTTGATCATATCTGGTGTGGAATCTTCCACCATCGCCGAATAGATCATCGGCAAGTTTGCGGCACCATCAAAGGCACCCCAATGGGTCAGATAATAGGGCCGACCGGTTTTGGGATTTACCGACACTTTGATCGTTTGCGGCAACACAAATGGTGAAAATACCTCGCCATCCTTTACGGTCTCAAGGTAAAGCCGTTCAGCCATCGATTTTTGTAGCGCCGACGGAAATTCCTTATGTCGCAATATAAAGTCAGCCATTTCTGACCGGATCGTTGCCGGATCCGGGATGGCATTCAAGCGCTGCTCAGCACTCTGGCGATCTTTTTCCAGTTCCAGCACATTTTGAAATATCGGAAAGCCGCTATCGGCGCGAGAAATCTTGAACTTTGCTTCATAATCTAGCCTGTTGTGCCAGCACTGAAATGAGGCCGCTAATCGCGCTATATATTGGGTGACTGTCTGTGCCACCAATCCATGTTGATAAAACGGCGAATTGTGATCACGAAGAAAAATATCAAGCCCGTCCAATGCGGCATCTATCGAACTAAAATAGCGCGATACCGCATTCTCAGGCGTTGCGTTCTTCTTTTTTGCAGCACTCATGATTTGAACTTATAATTCAGTTCCGCCTCAGTTTCTGACGTAATTTGCAGCATCATGTTTCTTCATGACGTCTTCAAAACGCCTTGCAAATGCATCGTCTGCAAGCTTCTTGCGCCGCTGAATGTCAGCGGTAGCAACCATATTGCCCTCATGCATTTCAAGCAGATCGCCAATATGTTTTTGAGCTGCAGCACCGATACCTGCCATGGTCGTTTCCGCCGCCGTATCAACCTGGCTACCCAACGTATTGATCTTGTGCGCAACATCTTGCTGTGCAGCCGTCTTCAATGAATCCTCAAGCGACTTATAAAGAACGATACGCTGCTCGGTATCAATCGTTAGCTTATTGATGAGCGTGTTTTGCGCAGCAATCTGGTTATTCAGCGAGTCCACAAATGTCTGGAACATTGACGTGTAGCGCTCGAGCGTCTGGCTCTCTGCGAGCAGCTCCTGCTCTTTGGCCTGCTGCTCATTATATTCGGTGGCCATTTCTGACCGTTTGCTTTCCAGCGCTGTGCGGTCTTTCTGATTGGTTGACGCGGCAATCTGGTTTTCCAGATCCATCAGCATTGGATTTAATTCTTCAATTCTGGCCTGCACCGTCTCGATACTTTCCATCGTATTTTTGCGGCGATCAATAACGGTGCGCAGCGAATTTTCTGAAGTCGCGTAGCGATCATCAAGAATATTCTTCTGATCTTTCAAAATGCCAACAATCGTATCAGATTTTGTGAGCAACTCCTGCAAATTGCCCGCCAAAGACATGTTGCGCACCCGCTCAGAACGCATACGTTGCATGCGCTGCTTGGAGAACAAGCCGATGAATTTTTCCATCCCGGAATAGGATTTCATAGATTCAAATTCCGACCCAAACACGTTGGTTGCATCTTCGAGCCCAATGATCAGGTCGGCCATATTGCCTTCCATAACCTTTTGTTGCTTGAGCACATCTTGGATTCGGGCATTCTCAATATCAAACTCTGCATCACCAATTTTGACATCAGCCTCAGCAAACTTGTCGAGAACCTGTCCTGATTGATTTATTTTGCTCTGCATGTCCTGAACAGCTGCTTTTGTCTGTTCAATTTCCGCATCGAAATTCTGCAAAGTGGCCATGAAATTTCCCTCACCAAAGATCTATGTAGTCTGCACATAGTGATTTATTGCAACAAATAGAAGACCTCGGTGCCAAGACGTCAAGCAATGATTGGCTATGATTTCGAAAAACCAATGAAGTCCTCAGGGCTCCACTGGCCCATTTCTTCTTCCCAATGCCGACGGCACAGCGAAACATATTTGTCATTTCCGCCAATTTCGACTTGATCGCCATCATGAGCAACTTTTCCATCTGGCCCCAGGCGCACCACCATGGTTGCTTTGCGCCCGCAGCGGCAAATTGTGCGCACTTCACGCAACTCATCAGCAATCGCCAGCAGTGCTTGCGATCCGGGGAAAAGCTTGCCTTGAAAATCCGTGCGCAATCCATAGCACATCACTGGGACATTCATGCGGTCGACAACCCGGCCTAACTGCCAAACCTGCTCCTCGGTCAAAAACTGAGCCTCATCAACGAAAACACAGTGAAGAGGACTTTTCTCAAGCCGCACTTCAACGTCTGCAAATAAGTCACTTTCCGCGTCAAAAGTGTTGGCCAATTGCTTGAGGCCAATGCGCGACGCAATCATGCGCGTCCCAGCGCGGTCATCAAATGCGGCCGTAAACAGCATCGTATTCATGCCGCGCTCTTGATAATTGTACGAAGCTTGCAAAAGCATGGTGCTTTTACCCGCATTCATCGTCGCAAAATTGAAATAGAGCTTGGCCATTGTCCGTCCATAATGTCATTCTCAACCCGGAGATTGTTACGAAATTGCATGAAGCGAGTCACCTGGCGTGAGCGCTCATCAACAGTTGAAGGTCAAATTGAATGAGCGAAAACAAGACCATTCGCGATACGGATCAAGAAGCTCTAACGATGGCGGGTGATCTGATCGTCAATGCAATGTATGGTTCACTAGCGCTACATGATCAGGCCAGCGAATACCCGCACATCAGCCGCATTCAACTCTCGACTGATGTGGACGGAACCATCATCACGCTGATTTCCACACTCTCCGCACACACCAAATGCATCGCTGCAAATCCAAAATGCGCGCTTCTTGTTGGAGAACCGGCCAAAGGCGATCCCCTCGCCCATCCGCGTATTTCTGTGCCCGTATTCGCAACGCAGATAGAGCACGGCAGTTCCGACTATCAACGCATTCGCGCCAGCCATTTAAAGCACTACCCAAAGGCGGCACTCTATGTGGACTTCGGGGATTTCTCGTTTTTCAAACTGAAACCGCAGAGCGCGGCTCTCAATGGCGGTTTTGGCAAAGCGTATGAACTGTCAAAAGATGAAGTTGTTGAGGCGATTATTGTTGCAAAGACCGAAGGAGACAATGATGAATAATCTAGGCGCCCGACATCAGAAATTCCAAGACCTGCACGCATCTGGTTGTTTTGTAATTCCCAATCCGTGGGACATCGGCAGTGCAAAAGTGATGGCAGCCAATGGCGCCGCCGCGCTCGCCACCACCAGTGCGGGTTTTGCTTTTACCTTAGGCAGACCCGACATGGGAACCATTTCTCGTGACGAAGCGTTGAGTCACGCGCAAGACCTGGTCGCAGCGACTCCACTACCAGTGACAGGTGATTTTGAAAATGGTTTCGGAGATTCACCGGATGAAATAGCAATCACGGTAACACGTGCCGCTGAAGTCGGATTGTCGGGGTGCTCAATGGAAGATACCAGAATGATTGCTGGCAATGCGCCCTACGACTTTGAACTCGCCGTTGAGCGCATTAAAGCTGGTGCATCTGCAGCGAAAGCGCTAGCACATCCCTTTGTATTTTGCGCCCGTGCAGACGGCATCATGAACGGCCACTACGATGCCGATGAAGCCATAAGGCGCATTCAGGAGTTTGAAGCGGCAGGCGCTGACCTGCTATACGTACCTATTCCCGCATCATTTGAGGATTTAGCCAGAATTGTGAAAAGCGTCACGAAACCATTCAACGCATTGGCGGCTGGTCCCTATCGAAAATACTCGAAGCAACAATTCGCAGATATTGGTGTGCGCCGCATATCAATCGGATCGGCCTTGTCTCGAGTGACTCACAATCAAATAGTCAAAGCAACGCAAATGATGTGCGGCGAAC
>JBCDFK010000235.1:0-4632 GCA_039178065.1 Pseudomonadota bacterium
ACGAAGAGCCGCTACAAACAATGCACAAGCTGGTGTGTTTAACGCAGCCAGCGTAGCAGCTGCGGCGAATATGAGCGTCCGCACTGCCCAACGCATCGCTTCTGAAAACGGTACTACTTTACAAGAACTGATCGACAAAGTGCGTGAACAAAGAGCGACCGAACTGCTGCGCGATAATCGCAATGATATCGGCTCAATTGCTTTTCTGCTTGGATACTCCGATGAACGCGCCTTTCGCAGAGCTTTTCGGCGATGGACAGGGCAAACTCCGTCAGACTTCCGAAAGCAGCTGAATAAGGCAATCGAATAAGGTGCCTTTTCAAACGATGATCAGAACTCTCTGCTGATCTAGCAACTGAAACTCGCAAAACCTGAGCACTGACGAACCGATGCCGAGCACCGGATGAGCCTTTGCGTCCTGAATTCAGGTCACATCGAAAGGACAGCCAAAATGAAACTATTATCTCAATTTGCAATCGCAATGTTCGGCCTTTTGGCCGGTGGAATGTTGCTCATCGCGACAGGACTGGTGCCATACTGGCGTTCACTGAACCCTGGTGAGTTCACCCAAGTCTTTGCGGCATCTCTACCCACCTTGGGTGGAACCATGGGTATTCTGACAATTCTGGCGACGGTGCCAATTGTGATGGCAGCGGGCTTCGCTCTCTGGAAGAAGGAGCCAAACAGGCACTGGATAACAGCTGCTGCAGCGGCAACGCTCATCATGCTTGCGACTGTCCCACTTTACTTTGGCGCTGCAAATTCATTGCTTTCAGGCGGAACTCTGAGTGCGGATGTAATCCCCGCAGAACTCACCACTTGGGGGCAAATGCACTGGTTCAGGACCATCGTCGGCATCCTTGGCGTCTTTTGCGCAGTGCGCGCTGGCTTCTCACTGCAAAATTCTAACAGCTAACTCTTGAAAGGAGACAGAACCATGCTTCGTCTTCAAGGCATCAATGTCATCATCGCCATCATTGCAGTTTTCGTTGTGCTGCATCTGGCATTCATCCCCGAACAACACTCCATTAGAACAACAATGTCGACGCTACTGGGCGGTATCAGCTTTCTGCTGATGACCTTTTCAGTGATCTTGGCAACGCGCCTTGAAGTCTTTGAAGAGATGTTCGGCGGTTTAGATCGCATGTATCAGGTCCACCGTGTTGCAGGGACATTCACTGCTGTCTTCGCGCTGGTGCATTTCTTCAGCATTCCGAAAGAACTACCACCAGGCGTAGATGAGGTTCTCAACTCGACATTCCCATCAGCTCAACTTGGTATGGCGTCGATGGTTTTGTTGGTGATCGGCCTGTTCGTCGCCCTAAACCGCAAGATCAGCTATTCGCGCTGGCGCAATCCGCACAAAGTTATGGCCTTAGTTTATGTCCTCGTGATCGGTCATTTCATGAATGCGCCGGCAATCTTCTTTGAGCGCTTCAGTGCTTCCGGCATTGTTCTGGCTCTTGCAGCCGTCGTTGGAACGGTTGCGTTGATCTACACCATGTTTGGCATGAACAAGCGCACGGCTACGCACTTCACGATTGAAGCTGTGAACTCGCTGGAGCGCGCAACCGAGGTCGTCCTTAAACCAGTTGGCGACATGCTAAAGTTCAAACCGGGCCAATTCGCTTTTGTCGAGATCCAAAGAAAGGACTGGTCAGAACCACACCCCTTCACGATTTCAAGTGCCCCGAGTGAAGACCGACTGCGTTTCACCATGAAAGTCCTTGGCGACTGGACTCGGAAGGTTCGCGAAGAGCTAGAACCAGGTGGTGAAGTAGTCGTGCGAGGACCTTATGGTCGGTTTGACTCTTCGAAAACCCAGAACAAAAAACAGGTCTGGATCGCCGGTGGCATTGGCCTGACGCCATTCCTCTCAAAGCTTCGAGCAATGGAAAAGAGTGACGACCGGGAAATCCATTTTGCATATGCGGCTCGCAACAAGGAGGAAGCCATCTTCCTCGATGAGCTGGAAGAGATTGCTGCGGATCGGAAAAACATAACCCTCTATCCACTGTTTTCTGACGAAGGCGACTTCGCCCGCATCGACGCGGCAAAGGAACGTTTACCCGGCAAACTCACGGACTATGAGTATTTCATTTGCGGCCCCAAGCCGATGGTCGAAGGCCTCATGAAGGACCTGAAGTCAGAGGGCGTGAAACGCAAATCCATTCATGTCGAAGCATTCGAATTTAGGTGATTGAACGGCACCGCTGCCGATATTCGGACCAGTTCATCTGTTCTCAAAATACTGCTCTAAATCAAGGAGAAATTCCAATGAAAGACCTACCATTCAACGTATCAATGCTCGTTTTTGCCCTATATCTAGGCGTCATCATCGCGGGAGGAATGTTGGGCACTATATTCAAAAACTTCAGATTCGACGGTTTCTGGGGTATTTATCTGGCGGCCGTATTCGCGTTGCCAGTTGGGAACGCAATCCGTTATGGCCTGGGCAAATTCTTTGCTGATCAAAGCGGGTATGAAGGTCCTCACCCAACTGCGTTCAATTTCCCAATTCGAATGGCAATAGGCGCGGGCGTAGCCATACCGGTCGCTTTTCTGTTTAACAGCCTCATCAATACAACCGCCTTGTTTGAGTTTGGTGGGTTGATCGGAGCATTGGCGGCCTTCGTCACGACGATGGTTATCGCCGGCATTTTCTATGCGCGTTATAGTCTGAAGGGGTAAAAGCTACACTTTTCAAAGCTCAAGATGCGGAAGTCCGGACTAAGTACCCAACAAGCGCTTTGTCTCCATATCTTGCACTCCAATACAAGCGGACAACATAAAAGCAACTCGGGGGCACAAACGCCCCTGTACTAGAGTTCATGTATTTCTAGACGTGCGCTGCAATACAAATGCTCAAGCGACCCTCATTGACAATTGAACCCATACATAGGTCAACTTTCGCGACGCGTTATAAGGCAGAGCCGTAGCGAGCCGCATCACTTTCCAATGTCACAAATCTGTCGCTATTCTTTGAGCAGAACCGGCCCCTTTGCCGAAAAGCTGACACTTACGGCATCGCCGATTTCAAAAGGAGCATCAACGTCAGTAGTCGTCGAAAACACTTCTGTAACTGCAGTCTTGACCGTAAACTCCAGATGGTTGCCAACATAGGTCTTGCGGATTACTTCGCCTGATAGGGCATTTTTAGCCTTTGGCTTTCCTATTTGAACGCGGTTGGGGCGCACCCCTAAATATGCACTTCCAGGCTCCAAACCGCGCGCTGGCAGATCCAACTGATACGAACCTACTGCAACCTTGGCGATATCACCATCAACCTTATTGACGTCGCATTCCATTATATTCGCCTCGCCGATGAAATCTGCAACAAAGCGACTCGCTGGCGCTTCATACAGTTCACGCGGCGTGCCATCTTGTGCAATTACCGCATTGTTCATCACAATAATTCTGTCGGAAACAGCGAGCGCTTCTTCTTGATCGTGGGTGACATAAACTACCGTCAGCCCAAGATTTTGCTGAATTTCACGAATGTCCTCGCGCACCTTACGACGCAGTTTTGCATCAAGGTTTGAAAGCGGCTCGTCAAACAAAAGCACTTGGGGTTCCAGCACGAGCGCTCGTGCTACAGCGACGCGCTGTTGTTGACCACCAGATAGCTCGCTTGGAAGTCGGTTGCCATAACCGGCCAACCCGACAATTTCCAGTCCCGCTAGAGCGCGGTCCCTGGTCTCTGACTTGTCAAAGCCCGAGAACTTGAGACCATAGGAAACATTCTCCAATACGCTCATATGGGGAAACAGCGCATAGGATTGGAAGACCATCGAAACATCCCGCTCGGTTGCAGGCAGTGATGTCACATCAGTGTCCCCGATTTTGATCAATCCAGAGGTTGGCATCTCCAATCCAGCAATCATACGAAGCGTGGTTGTTTTACCGCAACCCGATGGTCCCAACAGTGTAACAAGAGTACCCGCGGCGATATCTATGGAGACTTTGTCGACGGCTGTTACGTCGGTGCCGTAAACCTTGGTAACATTTTCAAAGGCGACCGAGGCAGCCTTACTGTTAGGTTTCAACATCTTGCTATAACTCACACATTGGTTCGAGATTGATCAAAACGTCGGCCGATTTTGGTACGGCCGACAACAAACTGCATGGCAGCAACAACGGCCAACATCACAAAGATCAGCGTTGTTGAATAAGCAATAGCAAGGCCATAATCATTGTTCTCCACGCGGCCGATTATGTAGCTGGTCGCCATGTCGTATTCCGCGCTGACAAGAAAAATGACAGCGGAAATGGCAGTCATCGCCCGTACAAATGAATAGACCAAAGCAGCCAGTATTGCGGGCCGCAGAAGTGGTAAAATCACCCTTAGGAAAGTCTGCCAAGAATTTGCGCCAAGCGTCAGTGAGGATTCGTCCAAGCTCTTGTCCAATTGAGACATGGAAGCGATCCCGGCTCGCACGCCCACCGGCATGTTGCGGAAAATAAAACTCACCACCAGAATTATGCCCGTTCCTGTTAGTTCAATCGGTGGAACATTGAAGGCAAGAATATAGCTGACGCCAATGACTGTGCCTGGAATAGCGAACGACAACATGGTGCCAAATTCAAATGCGCTTTTTCCCGCAAAATTCTGCCGCGTCAGCAGATAGGCGG
>JBCDFK010000236.1:0-4630 GCA_039178065.1 Pseudomonadota bacterium
ACCGAATTCTCAATTTACACAGCATTCAAATTTGAGAACTATCAGTACAATTTTGAATCTTCAGTGACATATTCGGTCTTTTTGAAAACCTTTATGTTCACCATTATTACCTGGTTCTTCTGCCTGGTGATCGGCTTCACCGTTGCCTATTTTCTGGCATTTCATGTGCGCAGCCTCACCTGGCAAATCGCCCTGTTTCTTCTGTGCACAATTCCGTTCTGGACCTCCAACATTATCCGGATGATTTCCTGGGTTCCCTTCCTGGGACGCAATGGCATCGCGAACCAGACCCTTATTTCCATGGGACTGATAGAAGATCCTGTTGAGTGGCTATTGTTCTCTGATTTCGCGGTCGTGCTCGCCTTTGTTCATCTCTACGCACTTTTCATGGTTGTACCAATTTTCAACACCATGATGCGGATCGACCGATCGCTTATTGAGGCGGCAACCGATGCGGGCGCCAGCGGTTTTCAGACCCTTACCAACATCATCATCCCGCTGACGAAGCCGGGTATCATGATTGGGTCGATTTTTGTCGTCACATTGGTGATGGGCGATTTCATTACCGTGCGCTTCATGAGCGGTTCGCAATCTGCCAATGTCGGTCGCCTAATATCAAACGATGTTGCGCTGCTCCGCTACCCTTCTGCTGCTGCAACATCGGTTGTGCTGCTTCTCACCGTCTTGATCGTTATCGGGATCATGCTTCGCTTCGTCAACATAAGAAGGGAATTATAGATGGGCGAGAAGCGCGGAAAATCTTTCTATATTCTGGCTGCATTTTTCAGCCTCTTTATCATGTTCCTTTATGGTCCAACTTTAACAATTGGTATTTTGTCATTCCAAGGCCCGAAGGGCGGGCTGACATTCCCTATGAACGGTTTTTCGCTTCATTGGTTTGCCGATCTATTTGAGCAACAAGCCGTCGGTGACATTTGGGGTTCGTTCCGCCGTTCTTTCGCGCTTGGCATGATGGTGATGGTCACCACGCTGATTGTTTCAGTCATGGGTGGCTTGGCATTCAGAAAGCGCTTCGTCGGATCGGGCATTTTGTTTTATGCGGTCATTACAAGCCTAATCATTCCGTCCATTTTGATTTCCCTCGGGGTTGGATTGATTTTCAATCAGCTTGGCATCGATGTGCATTGGACAACGTCAGGCTATGGAGCCCAGCTCACATGGACCCTGCCATTTGGGCTGCTGATTATGTTCGCTGTATTCAACAGGTTCGATAAATCCTATGAGGAGGCCGCGCGGGACTTGGGTGCTACTGCATGGCAAACCATCCGCTTCATTGTACTCCCCATTATTGGACCCAGCCTGATTGGCGTCGCGCTGTTTGGCTTTACGCTATCCTATGATGAATTTGCACGCACCCTTCTAACCTCCGGCTCATACAATACCCTGCCGCTTGAAATTTTTGGCATGACGACAAATGTCACGTCGCCTGTACTCTATGCGCTGGGCACTCTAACAACCGTGTTCTCCTTTCTCATCATTGGAGCATTTCTTGGCATTGCTGTAACGCTGAGAAGGCGCCAGGCCGCGCAATATGCACGTGCTTTCACAAATGAGGAGGCGTGATGGAAATTCTCATCATCAATCCCAACAGCACCAAATCCATGACCGACGAGATTTCCGAAGCTGCAATGAGCGTGGCAGGAAGCGGCACCCGTATCACCGCTATCAATCCGAATGATGGACCTGCAAGCATTCAGGGTCGAGAAGATGGAGAGGCATGTTTGCCGCATTTGTTCGCGCTGTTTGAGAAGCGTGTAACACCCGCATCTCCTTATGATGCAGTCATTATTGCCTGTTTTGATGATACCGGTCTCATGGAGCTAAAGACCCGCAGCCACATTCCTGTAATCGGCATCGGCGAAGCTGCTTTCCACGCGGCCGCAATGTTGGGTCCACGCTTTTCCACCGTAACAACTTTGGGCGTCTCTGTGCCGGTTATTGAAGAGAATATTTTTCGCTACGGCTTTGGAGATCAAAGCATCAGCGTGCGTGCTTCAGGCATTCCTGTGTTGGATATTGGCGATCAGACAGCAAGTATTCTTGAAGCTGAAGCACATCGCGCAGCCAAAGAAGATCAATGCGATGTCATCGTGTTGGGTTGTGCTGGCATGGCAGGACTGGCTGAAAAACTCAGCCAGAGTGTAAAACTTCCGGTCATCGATGGTGTCACGACGGCAGTTGCATTTTGTGAAGCATTGGCAAAGGTACGCGCGGCATGAGCGCGCTATCGATCAGAGCCGCAACACGCGACGAGTTTAGCATCGCTGTCGATTGGGCAGCGCAAGAGGGTTGGAATCCTGGGATTGAGGACCTCGAGGCTTTCCACATGGCCGACCCTCATGGCTTTCTGATGGGTTGGATAGACGATGTCGCCGTCTCATCGATCAGTGTGGTTCGTTATGGCCAGGCATTTGGGTTTTTGGGCTTTTACATTGTGCACCCAGAGCATCGGCGGAGCGGCATTGGCTTAGCAACTTGGAATGCAGGCATGGTGCATTTGAAAGGCCGTACCATCGCCCTTGATGGCGTCGTGGACCAACAAGATAATTATCGCAAAAGCGGGTTTGACTACTTTGCGCGCAATATTCGCTTAGCTGGTGTAGCAAAGACAATTTCGAAATCGTCAACGGATTTAGCGATACGTCCATTGGTCGGTTCGGACTTTCCGGACTTGCTCAAACTCGACCAACTATGTTTTCCGGCCGATCGTTCAGAATTCATCTCAAACTGGTGTTTGCCCAAAAACCATTCGGCGCGCACCACTCATATCGCGCGATCAGCAGATGGCCTGGTCGGCTTTGGCACCATCCGACCATGCTGCGACGGCTACAAGATTGGACCATTGATTGCCCATTCAGATGAGGCTGCAACCTCTCTATTTGCCAGCCTTTCAGCAACGATAAACGAAGGCGAGCCGGTCATTCTCGATGTACCGGAAATCAATGCGGGGGCTGTGGAGCTTGCAACCAGTTTTGGCCTTGAACCCGTTTTTGAAACCGCTCGCATGGTTCGTGGCACGCCCATCGACGTCCAATGGGAAAAAGTTTTTGGCATAACAAGCTTTGAGTTGGGATAGCGGATGGAGCTTAGATTTTTTGAAATCTATCGGAACGCCGAATATCTGACCCTTTTGGCTCAGGGCGCTGGTGTCAGCGCCATTTTGACGATCTCCGGCGGCTTATTTGGCTTGTTCCTGGCCATTGGCTTGGCAATAAGCAGAGCGCGCGAAGTTCCTGTGATTGCACCTATGGCAGCGAGTTATGTAGAGGTGGTGCGCAATACGCCACTGATCGTCCAATTGTTTTTCGTCGCCTTTGGGTTGCCCCTTTTGCTTAGTTATAGCTGGCCATTTTGGGCACATGCGCTTCTGGCGCTCACACTCAACTTCTCGGCCTATTTTTCCGAGATTTTGCGTTCGGCAATCAACACCGTGCCTATCCAACAAAATGAAGCCGCAACCGCACTGGGACTTCGACAGTCCATCATTTTTCGCAAGATCATATTCCCGCAAGCGGTTGCGGCCAGCTTTCCCTCGCTCAATAGCCAGTTCATTTTTCTCTTTCTGACCACTGGCGTTATTTCCGAGATTGGCGTGACGGACCTGACCAATGCCGGGCTGTTCATTGACAGCCGTACGTTTCGATCCTTTGAGGTCTTCATCACACTGACAGTGATCTATATTGGGATCGCACTAACCTTCAAGGCAGCGCTGACCGCTTTCTACAACCGAGTATTTCGGTGGAAGGTGGCTTCATGAGCGACCTGCTCATTACATTTTTTGGCAAGCCGCACGGCATTGTCGTATTCCAATTGATCAGTGCCACACAATTCACGATCTATCTGACATTGATTGCCTTTATTGGCGGCGGAATTCTCGCCGCTTTTGTAACCTTTTGCCGGATAGCGCCGTCAAAGAACGTCCAGAAAATAAGTGCCGGCTATGTTTGGTTGTTCCAGTCAACGCCATTACTGATGCTGTTGTTCTTATTGGGTCTAGGCGTTCCGCGCCTTCTTGGATTCGACATCAATGAATGGGTCGCGGCAGGCTTGGCCCTCATCATCTATACAAGTGCATATATCTCTGAGGTCTGGCGTGGTGCACTTGCATCATTGCCGGCCGGACAATGGGAGGGCGGCAAGGCTTTGGGGATGTCATTCCTTCAGACGCTGACGCTCATCATTATACCGCAGGCCTTTCGCCTTTCCATCGCGCCAACAGTTGGCTTCATGGTGCAGATCATCAAGGGCCAGAGCGCCGGGCAGCGGTGCTCCGCTTTGCGCGTGCTCTACCTCCAAGACGACGTGGCGGACGATATGCTGCGGATGATCCGCGGCGGTTTTGAAGCCCTGCGCGTGGGCGATCCGGCTTTTCTGAACACCGATGTCGGCCCCGTGATTGACGAAGACGCCAAGTCTGCTTTGGAACGGCACATCGCGCAGTGCGAAGCCTCGGATCGCCCTGTCCAGCGCATCCCGCTACCAGACGGTTCGGATGCAGGATGCTTCGTGGCCCCCACGATTATCGAGATTGATTCCATCCTCGATCTGGCCCGTGAGAACTTCGGACCCGTCCTGCATGTGTGCCGCTTCAAGGCCGAAGACCTCATGC
>JBCDFK010000237.1:0-4628 GCA_039178065.1 Pseudomonadota bacterium
CGCCGGACCTATGAGCGGATTGCCATCGGGTGGATGTGATATGGCGCCATGAACTTCGCGCTGAATACCAAGTTCTGCGAAAATCGGCATTCTGTTCAAGCTCTCTTCCAACCAAGGCATGACGCGATCATAGTCGGCATCGAAAAGTTCGTTTTCAGCATCCCAAGGGCAGTGATCCTCCCAAACGGTGTTAGGGTTTTCCTTTTCATAAATTCCGATAAGGCCGCGCTTTTGTTCCATTCGGATATAACCCGAGACTTTTTTATCATCTCTGATGACAGGCAGCTCGCGCTCTAATCCTTCAAACTCCGGTACTGGTTCTGTGACAAAGTAATGGTGCGTCATGGATGTCATGGGCAGTCGCAATCCTGACCATTCGCCCATTTGCCGCGCATAGGTGCCACCAGCATTGACCACATGTTCACAGCGAATAGTGCCGGCCTCAGTTTCAACTACCCACTCGCCATTGGCGGCTTGTGTCACGTTGGTTGCGCGGCACCGGCGGATAATTTTGACACCCAATTGGCGCGCACCAATTGCCATGGCTTGCGTTGGTCCTGAGGGATCAACATGCCCATCATCGGGCGTGTGCAAAGCACCAATAACACCATCAAGATTATAAAAAGGATGCAGTGCTTTGACTGCAGTGGGGTCGACGAGCTCAATGTTAAAATCGAGCGCTCTTCCCACAGACAATGTATGCCGAAGCCAATCCATCTCGTCTTCTGTGTAGGCTAGGCGAAACGATCCACATCCATGCCACGTACAGGATTGGCCAGTCTCTTTTTCTAAAAGGCCAGAATACAAATCAATATTGTAATCGACACACTTCCCTAAACCGAACGAACTTGTGGAATGGGTGATCTGCCCAGCTGCATGCCACGTGCTGCCGCTCGTTAACTCAGCCTTTTCGAGCAGTACGACATCGGTGCACCCCTCATTTGCCAAGTGATATGCGAGACCACAACCCATAATACCGCCACCGATGATGACGACTTTAGCGTGTGATGGAAGATTTGTTTGGGACACGGCAACATCCTGTAAAAAAACACTCGACAAACTAATCGTACATTCGTACCATCGTCAACTATGAAAAGTACAAATGTATCGTTACCTGTTTTAGAACGCTTGGCTGGGGAGCTCGATGAGCTCACACCAGAGGTTCGCAAAGCGGCCACTTATGTCTTAGAAAACCCCGATGATATTGGTGTTTCCAGCGTAAGAGAAATTGCCAAAGCAGCTCGAGTGAAGCCAAACACACTGGTGCGTATGGCACGTCAGGTGGGTTTCGATGGCTATGAGCAATTTCGCGAACCATTCAAAGAAGCAATTCGCAAAGGAGATGTTCGGTTTCCTGATCGTGCACGTTGGTTGCAGGAAATAAGAAAGTCTGGCGAGCTGGGCCACCTATATGCCGACATGGTTCAAGGCGCATTGCGAAACATCGAGGAAACTTTCTCAAACACATCTGCCGAACAATTGCGGCAGGCTGCCGAAACAATATGGGCATCCGAAAACGTTTATACACTTGGTGTCGGCGTCAACCACTCCAACGCGCGCAACTTCGTTTATCTGGCTTCGACAGGCATGACGCAGTTTCATTCAATTCCAAAACCGGGTTCGACCCCAATAGACGATTTGGCATGGTGCGGTGAAAAAGATGTTCTGATCGCAATGACCTGCAAGCCCTACCGTAAAGAAGTTGTCAGCGCCGTGCGCGTCGCCAAGGAGCAAGGGATGGCCATCGTAGGTATTTCAGACAGCCCGGCTAGTCCGCTCATACTTGAAGCAGATCATGGGTTCGTCATTTCAGCCGATACGCCACAGTTTTTTCCGTCATCAGTGAGCACCATTGCCCTTTTGGAAACATTGCTGTCATTCGTCGTGGCCGTTGCAAGCGACCGCATTGTCGCACGCGTCGACGAGTTTCATGAGCGGCGACACAAATTGGGCATATATGAGGAGGACCTCTAGTGGCTGATCCAATTCGCTCTCTGGATGCACGCTATTATACTGATCCGCATATCTTTGAGATCGAACGACAAGGCTTGCTGGCGAAGACTTGGCAATTCGGATGTCATAGTGCGGACGTTGCAGAAGTTGGATCATACGCAACATTTGAAATTGCAGGCGAAAGTTTGTTTGCCATCAGAGGTCGAGATAATAAAATTCGCGTCTTTTACAATGTGTGCCAGCATCGGGCCCATCAATTGGTTCAAGGTGCTGGAAAATCGAGCGTTGTAGTTTGTCCTTATCATGCTTGGACTTACGAGTTGACCGGACAATTGCGCGCTGGGCCAAACATCAACGCAGTGGAAGGCCTGAACAAAGATACGATCTGCTTAACCCAAGCGCGATGCGAAGAGTTCTTAGGCTTTGTTTTCGTCAATCTGGATCCAAATGCAAAACCAATGGATGATTGGTTCCCAAAAGCGCGAGCTGAATTGGAGGAGTGGGTGCCCAATTGGTCACGGCTCAAACCAATTGAATGGGTGGAAATCCCAGAGAATTGCAACTGGAAGGTTTCGGTCGAAAACTATTCTGAGTGTTACCATTGCTCGCTCAACCATCCAACATTTGCAAACGGAGTGGTTAAACCGGAAACCTATGACATCCAACCACAGGGTAAATGCCTTCGCCACAGCACAGAGTGTCAAAGTCTTGAAAAAATGACCTATGACATCAATTCGGGATTTGAACACAGTCACGAATATTCGAGCTGGTTTCTATGGCCAATGTTTTCATTTCAGGTCTACCCTGGAAACCTGCTGAACACCTATCACTGGCGTGCGCTTGATCACAACAGAGTAGTCGTATGGCGCGGTTGGTACAGCGTGGACGGCGAAGAATCCGAAATGGTACGGAACCTGGCTTTGCAGGATCGCGAAACGACCGTGGAGGAAGATATCCATCTGGTGGAATCGGTTCAGCGCGGAATGACGTCACGCGGCTATAAACCCGGACCATTGGTGATCGATCCAAATAGCGGCGTAAACTCAGAGCACCCCGTTATGCATCTCCAACAATGGATGAGGGATGCAATCGATGCCTGAAATCAAAACCTATTGGCAAAACTACATTGATGGTCACTGGGTGGATGGAAGTGCTGGTCGCATAGATGTCGCAAATCCAGGGACCGGCGAAAAACTCGCCGAGCACGCCATAGCAGATAGCAATGATGTCAATAGTGCCGTGAGCGCCGCAAAGCGCGTTCACGCTTCTGGTACCCTTTCGGATCTGAGGCCCGTAGAACGCGGACGAATGGTTCAGGCAATGGGTCGCTATTTGCTCGATAACATCAATGAAATCGCACCAGTACTGACACGTGAACAGGGTAAGCCACTTTGGGAGTCCAGGCTCGAGATTGAAGGCGCAGCGCGTTATTTTGAGTATTACGGCAATCAAGCAGAAACCGTGGAAGGCCGCTCGATTCCGCTGGGCAAAGACTATTTCGATTTCACAACGCACGAACCCTACGGTGTATCAGCGCAGATAATTCCGTGGAACTATCCAGTTGAAATGACGGCACGTTCGCTATCTGCAGCCCTAACTACGGGAAATAGCGTAGTGATAAAAACACCAGAGCTTACACCGCTTTCCAATGCTTGGTTCGCCATGGCCGCCGAAGCTGTCGGGTTGCCTGCAGGCGCAGTCAATATTATTTGCGGCTTAGGCCATCAAGCCGGTGCTGCGCTCGCATCGCATAAAGATGTCAATCAAATCGTTTTCACCGGCTCTGTGCCTACGGGCATTTCAATTGCAAAAGCCGCAGCTCAAAATGTTGTTCCTTGTGTTTTGGAACTAGGCGGCAAATCGGCGGCCATCGTTTATGATGATGCTGATCTTGAAGCATTCGAAAGTGACGTCCGCTGGGGGATTTTCTTCAATGCTGGGCAGGTGTGCTCAGCCATGTCACGCTTGATCATCCATGAAAACGTGCATGACGAGATGCTTGAGCGCATCACGCATATTGCCAACGACCTTAATGTTGGTCCCGGCATCGCATTAGACGAATTCGGTGCCAATATGGGGTCAATGGTGTCTGAAGGACAGCGCGACCGCGCGGCCGATATGATTTCCGCGGCAGTTTCAGAAGGCGCTAACGTCGCAGCTGGTGGGCGAAAGATGAACATCCCCGGGGCATTTCTTGAACCGACGGTGCTGTCTGATGTTTCGCCCGAGATGGTGATTGCCAATGAGGAAGTTTTTGGTCCGGTGCTGTCTGTTTTAAAATTCAAAGAAGATGAAGAGGCATTGTCAATCGCAAATGGCACCCCCTATGGACTGGTTGGTGGTGTATTTACATCCAACCTAGATCGGGCGACCGACGCAGCTCGAAAAATTCGCGCAGGCCAAATATATGTCAATGAATGGTACGCAGGCGGAGTAGAAACTCCTTTCGGTGGTTACGGAAAGTCTGGATATGGCCGAGAAAAAGGTAGAGAAGCTCTATGGAATTATGTTCAGACCAAAAATGTCGCAATAAAACTTAAGGGATAGCGCATGAGCTCATTTGATGAAGATCTTTTTTTGAAAGGGCTGGAGCAACGTAAAGGAACCCTTGGAGCGGAGTATGTTGAGAAGAACTTGGCCGCTGCCGATGATTTCACGCGACCCTTTCAGGAGGC
>JBCDFK010000238.1:0-4625 GCA_039178065.1 Pseudomonadota bacterium
CCGGAATGAATGACGAAGAGGGCGCAGTTAATGATTGAAATGTCGCCTCAAGTTCAAGCTCTCATAGCAAAGGCCGAGACTAAGACCGAGTTTGACAGAGAAATTGCAGGTGACCTGAATCTGGCAACTCAGTTTATTTATCGATTCAATGAGCAGATTGAAAAAGATCAGCTGGGTGGGAAAACAATACCCAAGGAGGATCGGTCCCTTCGCCATCTAATAATTCAAATTGAGGAGCAGATAGAAGTCCTTGCAAGACAACGCGCTGACGACATTGTCACTCGAAAGAGTATCACCAAAGCATCTAGCGAAGGTTCTGACGTCAGGTCCCTTAATGCTTCGTCCGGCCCAGCGTCCGCCCCTTCATAGAAATTGGCTGACCTGGCTCATTATGGGTGGTCGAGGGTCCGGAAAAACACGAGCCGGAAGCGAATGGGTCCAAGGCCTGGCAACTGGTATGAAACCCTATGCCGATTCGATGACAGGACCGATAGCCCTGGTAGGCCAGTCAATTGGCGACGTACGCGAAGTTATGATCGACGGGCCGGCGGGCGTTCGTAATTGTGCGCTGTTTGAGCGCCCATCATATGAGCCTTCGCGGCGACGATTGGTTTGGCCGAGCGGCATGGTTGCGCATGTGTTTTCTGCGCATGATCCAGAGAGTTTGCGAGGGCCGCAATTCTCGGCGGCTTGGTGCGATGCTACGACAATTTGGGCAGCATTGGTCAGTATTATCGCATCAATAACTGCATTTTTTGGTTTTCCGATCGATGAGGCCACGAGAATCGGTTTGACTGAAAGCGCGCTGCAATTGGTGACCGCATTTGCGGGTTTCGTAGCCATATTGGGGTGTTTGTCGGCTTCGGAACGGATCACGGGATCTTCGTAAATTCAAATTGACCAAAAACCATTCATGTCCCATTCAGATAAGTTGATGTATTAGATGGGGCATGATGATGCACAAAGTTACAAAAATACTCGGCACTGCTTTATTGGCGACGGCTTTTACTTCTGCGGCGAACGCAGGTCAGAACTCTGGCACCCAGATATTGTTAGCCGCTGACAACTGTTTCGCAGTTGGCCAAACGATAGCAAACGATCGAGGTGTAACTTTGGTTGCAGCGGAAGCAGCAGTGCAGAACGGCCAAAAAGTCTGCAAAATTGTTGTGCTGGCCCCTGCCACCAATGGTGGCCGCCCAAAACGCGAAATTCTATTCATTCCCCAGTAATTTGAACCGCTAGCTTTTGGTTGATTTGAATTGACCCACAGCTTTGCTATGACTTGATCAAAGGGAGTGACCGATGCGCATACTAGTGGTCGAAGACGATGCGGATCTAAATCGTCAAATCAAAGATGCACTTGAAGAAGCAGGCTATGTCGTTGATACGGCAACAGATGGTGAGGAAGGCCACTATTTGGGCGACTCAGAGCCATATGACTGCGTAATTCTCGACATCGGACTACCTCAAATGGACGGCATTAGTGTTTTAAAACGTTGGCGCGAAGATGGTCGAACAATGCCTGTGCTCATATTGACCGCACGTGATCGATGGAGCGATAAAGTCTCTGGAATTGATGCGGGCGCTGACGATTATGTCGCCAAGCCATTTCATATCGAAGAAATTCTTGCGCGTATTCGGGCACTCATACGTCGCGCTGCTGGTCATGCAAGCTCCGAACTGAAATGCGGTCCACTAACCGTTGATACAAAGACTTCCAAGGCAACGGTAGATGGCACCACACTCAAACTAACCTCCCATGAGTTCCGTGTATTATCTTATCTCATGCATCATCAATCAGAAGTTGTTTCGCGTACCGAGCTGACGGAACATCTCTACGATCAGGACTTTGATCGTGATTCTAACACTGTTGAAGTTTTCGTAGGACGTCTTCGCAAAAAAATTGGACTTGACTTGATTGAAACGGTGCGCGGCCTTGGTTACCGGCTTTCTGATCCTGAAAACAAAGATAACGCCGAAAAATGAGTCAATTATCACTGACCAAGCGCGTTGTCATTTTGTCCAGTCTCTGGACGACCTTGGCAATCGTGCTTTTGGGTTGGCTTCTTTTATCGCAGTTTCGGTCAGGTGCAGAACGCAATTTCGGTGATTTGCAACAAGCTCAACTATTCTCGCTGATAGGTGCTGTAACGGTGGACGGCGATAGCAAAATCAGTGGGGTTCCAAATTTAGGCAACTCCAGTTTTCTTAGGCCCGGTTCAGGTTGGTTTTGGCGCGTTGAGCTGGTTGATGGCGGCGAGGGCGGTGTGATTTCTTCGCCATCAATCGCCGGAGAAGATTTCCAGCGTCCTTCGCTTTCGGAAATTCCCTACGGTCCAGATTTCAGCCGAATATTTCTGACTACTGCGACTGGTGGCGATGAAACACGCGTGCTTGAATCCGAAATCGACCTTGGCAACGACTTAATTGCGTTGTTTCAGGTTGGTGGAAACAATACGGAATTTGAGAATGAAATCCGTGGCTTTGCAGTAAGAACCATTACCTTGCTTAGTGTGTTTGGTATTGGTGCTGTCGTTATCAATATGATGATAATTCTATATGGCCTGAGCCCGCTTGATCGGATTCGTCAGGCGTTGAGCGACATTCGCGATGGAAAATCGGAAGCTCTTGAAGGCGATTTTCCCAGTGAACTTGCGCCAATGGTTGATGAAATGAATACGTTGGTTGACAACAATAGGCGCATTGTTGAGCGCGCGCGCACTCAAGTTGGCAATCTTGCTCACTCGCTGAAAACCCCAATTGCAGTCTTATTGAATGAAGGCGAAACCGGTAAGTCCGTTTCACCGGATATCGTCAAGCAACAGGCAACAAATATGCAAACACAGGTTCAGCATTATTTGTCTAAGGCACGCATTGCCGCTCAATTAGGTAGTGTTACATATCGCACAAGGGTCTCAGAATCATTGGAGCGCATCTGTTCGGTGATGCGGAAGCTAAACCCCGACAAAACGATTGAGTTGGATCTGCCCAACGTCGATCCGGTTTTCGCTGGTGAGCGCGAAGATTTAGAAGAGATTGTCGGTAACTTACTGGAAAATGCCAGTAAATGGGGGAAAACTAAAATCAACGTTTCCGTCATTTCGCACGACAAAACTGAAAGCAAGTCAACCATCGAGATTGTGGTCGAGGATGACGGACCGGGAATACCAAGCCAAGACCATGATAAGGCGTTGAAACGCGGTCAAAGGCTTGACGAGACCGTGCCGGGGACCGGACTTGGTCTTTCGATTGTTGCTGATATGGTTGATGCTTATGGCGGCGACATTTTGCTTGGTGACAGCAAATTGGGTGGATTGAAAGTCAGTATTTATTTGCCAAGCACACAATAAAACTGAGTTCCAATTTATGTTGTCACATTGTTGCCGCGCATTTTTTGTCATAAACAAGACAAATGTCCGCCGTCGGAGAATCTGTCGTGACTTCTAGAACAATAATGCGCGTTATCTTTACAGTATTGGTAAGTGGTTTAACGAGCGCATGTGTAACATCGGGTATCGGCAGCACGGCATCAGTCGCCACCCCGGAACAAACTACGGTTTCAGCGCCATCCGAACTTATCGCAGCGCTCGACGGGGGGCTTGTACAGCGTGCGCAGGGTGATCGTTTATCTCGCGGAGATCGACAATTAGCACTGCAGAATGAGTATCGCGCGCTGGAATATACCGCTCCGGGCGAAGCAGTTCTTTGGCAAGGCAAATCGATCAATGGCCGCATTGTGCCATCGCAACCCTATAGGGTAGGATCCCAAGATTGCCGACAATACGAACATACGATCGTAGATCGTGCTGCTGAATCAACCGTACGAGGAACGGCTTGCCGCAATGAGAATGGTAGCTGGACTCTCTTGTCGTAAGGGCTTCGCATTGTCGCATGCGGCCAATAACACTTGGCAATTGCCTCCGCAGTGAATAACTCACAGTTATGATATTTGGCATTACCGTCACGCTAATAACGATAGCAGCCGTTGTGTTGGCGTTTTTGCCTGCGCTGCGCGCGTCGTTGGAAAGCAGTTCTGCTGGAAGCAAGGCGGATTTTGAGCACGATCTGGCCGTTTACAAAGACCAGCTAGTCGAACTCCAGTCGGAGATTGATCGTGGTGTGATTAGTGTTGTTGACGCAAAGCAAGCCCGCGCAGAAATCGCTCGCCGACTGTTGGCTGCTGAAACAAAGATCCAAGAGTTTGATGATGCTGCGGGCTCAATTGCCAATCGCAAGTTTGGCAGCATTGTATTGGTTGCAGTAGCAGCCGTCTTTGTGCCCGCAATTGCAGCGCTAACCTATTCTACTCTGGGATCGCCATCCATGGAGACACAGCCATTGGCAGTCAGGGTGCTGGCTGAACAAAATACGCAAGTTGTAGCTGGGAATGACGGCGCCCAAATTCGAGATCTTGTTGAGCGAGCAGAAGCTCATTTGCAAGCCAATCCAAATGATGGTCGGGGTTGGGAAGTCTTGGCACCAATATACTTTCGCTTGGGCAGGGGCGAAGAAGCTCGTGCTGCTTATGCCAACGCGATCAGAATGTTGGGTGAAAATGGGTCCAGGTTATCAGGCATGGGAGAGGTGGACGTTGCAATTGCAGGTGGTGTGGTAAACGAGGCCGC
>JBCDFK010000239.1:0-4621 GCA_039178065.1 Pseudomonadota bacterium
AACTGAATATCAAGCAGGGTGCAGACCTCCAGCACCCTAGAAAATGAGAAGCGGCTACTCCTCCCCCTGAGCCGCAAACTCGAAAAGAAACGCCCGCTGCTCCTCCCACAGCGGGTGTTTTTTTATGAAGATTGCAAAGCGCAACTTTCGGCGATTGAACCCCTCGCCTATCCAAGCTATCAAGCGATCCATGAGTAAAAAACCTGTTCACATTGTTGGCGGCGGCATGGCCGGGTCAGAGGCAGCTTGGCAGCTTGCAACAAGCGGCTGGCCGGTCATTCTGCATGAAATGCGTGGTGTACGCGGCACAGATGCCCACAAAACCGATAGTTTGGCCGAGCTAGTCTGCTCGAATTCGTTCCGCTCAGATGATTCTGAACACAACGCCGTGGGGCTAATCCACCACGAAATGCGGCTCGCAAATTCAATCATTATGGCATGCGCGGATGAAAGTCAGATACCTGCTGGTTCGGCACTAGCGGTTGATCGCGAGGGTTTTGCCGAGCGGGTCACCAATAAAATCGAAAATCATCCAAATATTACAATTATACGCGAAGAAATAACGGGCCTGCCACCCAGCGATTGGGAACAAACCATTATTGCAAGCGGACCGCTAACAGCCCCTGCTCTTGCTGAAGCAATTCAATCAGAAACCGGCCAAGATGCCCTCGCCTTTTTCGATGCGATCGCCCCCATCATTCACACTGATTCCATCGATATGGACATTTGCTGGCATCAATCGCGCTATGATAAAGTGGGTCCAGGCGGTACAGGCAAAGACTACATCAACTGTCCGATGAATGAAGAAGAATACTATGCGTTCATCGATGCTCTAATTGCCGGCGACACCACCGACTTCAAAGAATGGGAAGGTACGCCCTATTTCGACGGCTGTTTGCCCATTGAGGTAATGGCAGAGCGCGGTCGCGAAACACCGCGCCATGGCCCCATGAAGCCGATGGGGCTAACCAATGCGCATAAGCCGGATGAAAAAGCCTATGCGGTCGTGCAACTTCGGCAAGACAATGCCCTTGGCACCTTATACAATATGGTGGGTTTCCAAACCAAGCTTCGCTATGGTGCGCAGACCGACATTTTGCGCATGATTCCTGGCCTCCAAAATGCCGAATTTGCGCGTTTAGGCGGCCTGCATCGCAATACCTACCTCAATTCGCCCAAATTGCTGGCACCGGATTTAACGCTGAAGTCTCGCCCAGGTCTGCGCTTTGCCGGCCAAATCACCGGATGTGAGGGTTATGTGGAATCAGCGGCCATCGGCTTGCTTGCGGGTCGTTTTGCTCTTGCTGAGGCGCGCCGTGAACAACCGGATCTGCCGCCGGTCGAAACCGCCTTTGGTGCGCTGCTCAACCACATAACGGTCGGTCATTTAGCGCATGAAGAAGAGAGCGGTAAGCGGTCGTTCCAGCCTATGAATGTGAACTTTGGCCTGTTTCCACCGCTGCCTGAGGGCACAGTGAAAAAGCCTGAGGGCCACGTAGGTCGTTTCCGCGGACCAGATAAAGCAAAAGTCAAAAAACGCGCCTATACGGATCGTGCGAAACGCGCTGTAAATCGGTGGTTGGGAACGCAATCGGTGGAAGCTGCAGAATAGACATCCGGTTAAACAGATGCATTAATTGCGATGTCCAACTTCCCAACAACTTCATCAATTTGCGTGTCAGACATAATGAATGGTGGCGCCAACAAAATGTGGTCGCCCGATCGACCATCAATTGTGCCGCCCATTGGATAGCATAGCAGACCGGCATCAAACGCAGCTTTTTTAAGCTTTTTGTGAATTTGTTTTTCTGGAGCAAAGGAAGCTTTGCTGCCTCTATCCTCAACAATCTCAATCCCAAGGAAAAGCCCGCGCCCGCGAACATCCCCAATATGTGGATGCTGTCCAAATTGCCGTATGAGTTCTGACTTCAACTTGCCACCTTGTGTATTGACAGCCTCAAGTAGATTTCGATCTACGATCGAATTCACAACGGCTAGGCCAGCTGCGCACGCGGTTGGATGCCCAATATAAGTGTGGCCATGCTGAAATAGGCCCGAGCCGCTTTCAATTGCTTCATAAATCGCCGAGGAACATAGCATCGCACCAATAGGCTGGTAACCAGCTCCTAGTCCCTTTGCAATGGTCAAAATATCGGGCGTTACATTATCCTGCTCGCAAGCAAATAACGACCCCGTCCGCCCCATGCCACACATCACCTCGTCGAGGATCAGCAGAATGCCATATTGGTCGCAAATCTCCCTGATACGTCTGTAATAGCCCTCAACTGGCGGAACCGCACCCAATGTGGCGCCCACCACAGGCTCCGCAACGAAAGCCATGACGGATTCCGGGCCAAGGCGCAGGATTTCCGCTTCCAATTCATTCGCAACGCGCAAACCATATTGGCCGGCACTTTCATCCTCAGCCCGTCCCCGATATTCATAACAGGGTGAAATATGGCTCGTCGCGATCATCAATGGAGAGAATGGCTCGCGGCGCCATTGATTGCCGCCCGTAGCCAAAGCACCAAGTGTATTGCCATGATAGCTTTGCCGGCGCGCAATGACGCGGTGGCGGGAGCTTTGACCGATTTCGAGAAAATACTGGCGGGCCAGCTTTAACGCAGCCTCGACGGCCTCCGAACCGCCTGAAACAAAATAAACACGATCAATCCCGTCAGGAGCATGCTCAACCAGAAAATTGGCTAAATCCTCAGCCGGTTGCGACGTGAAAAAACTTGTATGTGCATAAGCGACGCTATCGAGCTGCTGCTTGATGGCAGTTGTTACAGCTTCATCACCATGACCACGGCAGGACACGGCCGCACCGCCAGAACCATCAAAATATTGCTTTCCCTCGCTATCAATTAAGTAACACCCCTCACCGGTTGCTACGAGAGGCAGATCGCTTTTGGTGTGTCGAGGAAATACGTGCGACATGAGCGTACTTTCAAATTGTTGGGAGTGCGAATGATTCGGATGAATTTCAAAGCACATCGAAAAATGCAACTCACCTTTTGAAACATATGATTCATTGATTGACAAGAACTGAATCAAGTGTAGCATCAGCCGATCTTTGGGAGGAGATCCAAACTTTGGGCGCATTTGAGCAAGAGCTCGCCAAACGCTATGTTGATTTAAGCGCGAAGCTTAAACAAGCAGCTGATTACGTTGTCTCGAACCCGGTTGAGGTCGCGACAAGAAGTTTGCGTTCTGTGTCAGCCGATGTTGGCGTGGCGCCAGTAACGTTCACCAGACTAGCCCGCGCCATTGGCTATGGAAGCTACGAAGAACTGCGTGAAGAGATGCGGCACTCCGTTGGCCGCAGAGCGGGACAGTTTTCAGATGGCGTTGAGCGCTTGCAGTCAGAACATGCCGACAGAAGCGATCTTTTCGCTGCTGAACATATTTCCACTTGCCTTAGTAATCTAACCGCGCTGCGCGACTACATTAACCCCGACGAATTTAATCGCGTAATCGATAGGTTGCATGATTCAAGAAAAGTCGTACTACTAGGCGCTCTCGGTTCAACTGGGGCGGCCGAATATATGTCTTACACGGCAGATTTTATCACTGAGAATTGGCACCTTGCGGGCCGTATGGGCTCGTCGCTTGGAAGCAGCCTTATGGGCATCGACGCAAAAGATGCGTTGATTGTGATTACGAAAGCCCCACATGCCAACCAAGCCATTCAAGCTGCAGAATTGGCGAGTTCAAACGGCGCTTTCGTATTAGTCATCACTGACTCGCATAAGTGCCCGTCGCTGGCGCACGCGTCATCCTATTTTATAGTCCCAACGGATAGCTCTCATTTTTTCTCTTCATACGTTGCGACCATCGCGTTGGTCGAAGCGATGATTGGACTGCTAGCGGTCAAAGCCGGTGAGCCGGCACGCGACCGCATAGCAAAAGTTGAAAATTCTAATCGCCGTTTGGAGTATCTTTCAGACGGCTAACTTTGAGTAAGGCATCAGCAAAGGAGTACATGATGTTGAAGAAGACCAAACTGCTTACGAGTATTTGCGCAATCACTGCGATGATGGCGGGCAATGCCATTGCCGAAGAGTTCATCACAATCGGCACCGGCGGCGTTACTGGCGTTTATTACCCAACGGGCGGCGCGATTTGCCGTCTTGTAAACAAAGGCCGCAAGGACCACGGCATTCGTTGCTCAGTGGAATCCACAGGTGGTTCTGTTTACAACATCAACACAATTCGTGCGGGTGAATTGGAGTTCGGTGTGGCCCAGTCTGACTGGCAGTACCACGCCTATAACGGCACATCAAAGTTCGAAGATGCTGGCAAGTTCGAAGATCTGCGCGCAGTGTTCTCTGTGCACCCAGAGCCATTCACAGTGGTGGCACGCGCCGACGCCGGCATTTCATCATTCGATGATCTTAAAGGTAAGCGCGTAAACATCGGTAACCCTGGCTCAGGCCAACGCGGTACGATGGAAGTTCTTCTTGAAGCAAAAGGCTGGACAACTGGCGATTTTGCTTTGGCAACAGAGCTTAAAGCAGCTGAGCAATCCGCTGCGCTTTGTGACAACCAAATCGACGCGATGGTTTACACTGTTGGTCACCCATCAGGTTCAATCCAAGAAGCAACAACAGCTTGTGAT
>JBCDFK010000240.1:0-4614 GCA_039178065.1 Pseudomonadota bacterium
CCTGCGCCAGTTGCCAACAGCAAATAGGTGCCTTCAGCCAAAATGATGGTTGTGGCTGCGACGCAGAAATAGACCAGATATTGTGCGAAATCAGATTCGAACACGATCAACCTTTCTGAATATGGGCTGGATCGAAATAGTCGTCCGGAAACTCAACGCCCATGGCGCTAAGCTCTTCGAGAAATCTGGGGCGAATGCCCGTCGCTTCAAAATGGCCAAGAATTTTGCCATCTTTGCCCATGCCGGTCTTCTTGAAACGGAAAATTTCCTGCATTTGGATGATGTCACCTTCCAAACCGGTAATCTCAGCAATGCTGGTAATCCGCCTACGTCCGTCAGAAAAACGTGTGAGCTGCACAACCATCTGGATCGCGCTTGCAATTTGGCTTCGAATTGATGAAACGGTCATGGGCATGCCTGTCATACCCAACATTTGCTCAAGGCGGCTGATTGCGTCGCGCGGCGTGTTAGAGTGAATGGTTGCCATTGAACCTTCGTGACCGGTATTCATAGCCTGAAGCATGTCGAAACACTCTTCGCCACGAACCTCACCCAATATCACCCTGTCAGGGCGCATACGAAGCGCGTTTTTCACCAAATCGCGCTGCTTAAGTTCACCTGTGCCCTCTGCATTAGAGGGTCTGGTTTCCATGCGTGCGACATGTGGCTGCTGCAGCTGCAGCTCAGCGGCATCTTCAATGGTAATCAACCGCTCATGTTCGGCAATAAATGCGGAGAACGCGTTGAGCGCAGTCGTTTTACCAGTACCCGTACCACCGGATATGATCGTCGTAATGCGAGCATGAACAGCAGCTGCCAGAATATCGGCCATTGCTTGTGTCAGCGCGCCAAATTCAACCAGTTTTTCAAGGCTCAGCTTACTGTTTGAAAACTTCCGGATCGAGACGAGGGGGCCATCAACACCAATTGGTCGTAGCGCCGCATTGAAACGCGAACCGTCTTGCATGCGGGCGTCACAGAGCGGTGAAGACTCGTCAATTCGGCGGCCAACTGCGGCCACGATCTTATTGATGATCCGCACCAAGTGAGCCTCGTCCTCGAATGGAATAAACTCCTGAACAAGTTTGCCGCTTCGCTCCACAAAGCAGTTTTCATGACCATTGATGAGAATATCGCTGACCGTGGGATCATTCATCAGGGGTTCGAGCGGACCGAGCCCCTTAAGCTCATTCAAAATGTCGTCGACAAGGCCGTTCACCTCAGCTGCATTCAGCTGCATGCGTTCATTTTCAATGAACTCTTCCACAAATGAGACCACTTCGGCCCGCATACGAGCGTCTGGAAGCGCTTCAAGAGCTGAAAGTTCGACTTCTTCAAGGAATTTCTTGTGAACCTTAAGCCGTGTGCTGAATGTGCGGCTCTTTGGAGGTGGCGCCGCGGCTTCCTTTTTCACGACAGGCGCGGTTTTGATCGCCACCGGCGCTGGTGTTTGGATGGGCGCATCGGGTTCTTTGAGTAATTGGGTAAATCGGCTCATATGCAATTACTCCTTAACCGGCTCGCCGCTTAAGTTTCGATCCAAACCCGAGCCATTTCGACTTTTTCGGCACGGCTTGTGGAACTTCGTCCTTCAACACAACCGATCTCAAATCTTCAATAAGTTGAGCGTTCGCATCAATTTCGTGCAGTGGGACACCCGTGTCGATGGCGCGACACACCATTTGATAGTTGTTTGAAATCGTGCCGGCAAAAGCTTCGCCCAGCACCTTTTCCATATCAGAACGCTGAACGCCGTTCTTAGAACCGTTATCGCTATAGCGGTTTACGATGACCTGCGGTGACACTTCACCACTCGTTTCCGCAGCAATACCTTTGATCAATCGCTGCGTGTGACGCATGCACGGAACCGTCGCTTCTGCCGTAACAAAGACTTGGTTGGCCCCGCGTAGCACGGTCTCTGTCCATGGGAACCAGATGCGCGGCATATCAATGATAACATTGTCGAAATAAGTAGACACCAAGTCCAACAAACGCACCACGATGTCTGGATTGAATGTTCTCTGTTCGGAAATCACATTTGGAGCAGCCAGCACCGAAAGACCCGAATGGTGCTTTGCAAGCATGGTCTCAAGCAATTGACGGTCAAGGCGCTCAACTTCATTTTCGATATCTTCGATCAGGAACCTTGGCTCAAGGTCAAGATACTCGGTGCACGAACCCGTTTGAAAGTTCATATCGACAATACAGGTCGAATTTACACCGCGGCGAACCGTGTGTTTGAGAAAGGCGGTCTGAATCGCAAGAACGGTGTTTCCGACGCCGCCAGCTGCTGGCAAAAAGGCGAGTATCTCGGCATCTTCGCGATCTGATTGTGTCGCCGTTTTGAGGGCTGCGACGCAGGCATGATGCAGTTCTTTCGCAGTGACGGGTTTAACCAGAAAATCGTTGATTTGCATCTGGAACAGCATGCGGATGATCGCGGTGTTATAGTCCTCGACCATAATCAAGATCGGTGTGTCGGCTGGCAAAGCGCGTTTGATATGTTGCAGCGACTCCAAACCACCCAAATCAATTTCGCCCAGGTCTACAAGCAATGCATCAATTGGCTTTTCAAGCAGGCTTTCCCAAACATTTGCGAGTTTCTCTTCGGCAATGGTCAACTGAAAGCCAGTAGCCTCATATGCCTCCGGCTCGACCGTTTTTACGAACTCATTGTCAGCGCTCACAAGAACAATGTGGCGGGTATTATTTTCTTGGTTCTCAGTCGTCATTATCTTACCAGTCTTCCAACAAATAGATTGCTTAGTTGCCTACAGCGTCGGCTACCGTCGTTGCCGCATTGGCTTCTGCTGCAGGTTGATCACCGCTTTCGGCAGGCACTACAAGATGCGTGTCCTGAACGTTTTCAGGCCATGGATCGATGATCTGCAGTGAAGAATTATGCGCAATAGCGTTGCCGCCTGAATACGATACGCCTTCAGAATATTCGTTTTCGACCACGCAGCCGCTCAATGCGAAAAGAGACAAGCTGGCTGCAGCAAATAGATGAAATTTATTGCTCATGGTTTTCCCTATTCGTTGATTTCAAGTGAGAGGAAATGGCCGCGCAATGTTGCGCCTGCCTCTGCGCCAGTTGATGAAGTCTTCATCTCGTCAACTTGCAAGATTGTATTCTCCGCAACCGTTGCTGGGCGAGATCCATCAATCGGTGTAGCAAAAGGCGTTGTCGGGCTTATCGGCTTTACCAAATGAGGCGTGACAATCATCACAAGGTCAGTCTCGTTGCGTGTAAACTCTTTAGAGGAGAATAGAGCGCCGATAACTGGCAATTTACTCAAACCAGGCAAGCCCTTAGTATTGACCGTATTTTCGGCCTGGAACATACCCGCCATCATGAAGCTTTGTCCGCTTCTAAGGTCCACGGCCGTTCTGGCGCGTCGAACTAGGAAAACAGGGAAGTCAAACCCACCTGAATTGTCGATCGAGGACACTTCTGGAGCGATTTCAAGGCTGATTAATCCATCTTTTAAGACGGTTGGGGTGAAGTCGAGTCCTACACCGAATGGTTTGTATTCAACGGTAAAGCCACCATCGCCATCGGTCACGCGGATTGGATATTCACCACCGGCAAGAAAGTTCGCGGACTCACCACTTCTTGCGATCAGATTAGGTTCTGCGAGGCGACGCGCTAGGCCTCGATCCTCAAGTGCCTTGAGGCTGACATCGATATCAACGCCACCGGAAATCAATTGTCCAATTAAATTGCCACCAAGTTCAACAACCTGGCCGATACCGCGGCTGGATTTATCTTCTGTGTCATCGTCAACACCGGCGCTTTCAATGCCAAAGCCCACGCCAGTATTGCGATTGATTTCGACAAATCGAACATTGAGCTGAACCTGCTGCGAGGTCGTAATGTTTACATCGTTAATAACTTCGGCATCATCGCCCGAAAAATTTGTGGCGATTTTCTTGGCAAGATCTGCAGATACTTGGTCTTTTGCAGAACCAGAAAGCACCACTTGGCCATTGCTCGTCGATACTTTGATGTTGGAGTCTGGCACGTTCGCACGGATCGACTTTTTCAACCGTGTTGTATCAACGCTCACTTCAAGGTCGATCGATGCAACCGGCTGAGCATTGTCGTCAAATAGAGAGATGCCCGTTGTGCCAGACTTTTTGCCAATCACATAGAACGAACGGTCCGTGAGGGGTTGGATCGTTGCAATCTCTGGATCGCCGACGACAACTTCGACATAGGGCCGATTGGTTCGGATTGTTTGCGGCTTGCCCTTTTCGATCGTAACCAAACGAGCATTGGGGCCAGAGACGGTAATGACGCGCGCATTTGTTCCGTTGTAAGAATTGGCTACCGCAATCTGAGGAATGCAGATGGCGCTAACAACCGTAAGTGCGGTAAAATATTTAGCAAAACGGTTCATTATCGTGCCCCTTCAATGGAAACTTCGTGGGTATCGACTTCGTCACCCATGCGAACGCGGATCGATTTTAGATTTCTGCTGGTTTGGCTTTCTTCAGCGCCAAAGGATGAGGTTAAGCTGAAGTCGATACCTTGATTGGTAGGCATGAAACCGAGGTCAGTCACATCGCCGGCTTTACGTAGGTGAAGAGAAAGAGAGCCAGCTCTTTGCG
>JBCDFK010000241.1:0-4607 GCA_039178065.1 Pseudomonadota bacterium
GTGGCGGATCAGCAACTGCAGCAGCCGGACCAGGTGGTGGCGTAGCTGCTTCCACAGGTAGTGGTTTCGGTGGTGGACTTGCGGCCACCAATTAGACCCTCTCCAAACGTGCTCGTTGGCGATTTTTATTGCCGACGAGCTCTTCCAAAGGCTCAGCTCGATTTTCACGGACGTCGAGCCGAACAAAAATTGCGTAACATTAGGAGAATATTATGTATCATCTTCACAAAGGTGCAGCGGTCACGGGGCGACATCTTAACAGATTATCCACCCCAAAAAACGCGCCTCTATCTACTAAAACCATCTCGCTAGTGTCGGTAGCTGTCATATTCTTGTTTACCGACATGGTGACAACCTCTGCGGAAACCAGAGCTGAATGCAATACAAGTGCTCAGGCCAACTCAGCCCTTATGGATAGGAGTGACCTCAGGAGTTGCAATACCAAATCTGGCTTCTTTGGTTCCAGGAATAGAACAACCGGCGTTGCCAATGCCAACCCCGCTAATCAGGTTAGCCCGGCGACTGCAGCCAGTACATCCGGTCCATCTAGCTCGTCCAGCCCACCGAAACCAACACCCGGCAGCCATGTTGCCGTGTCTGGCGCAATTGCATTGGATACAACAATTTCATTGCCGGGTGGGACCAAAATGCAAGCTGGAGCAGGCCTCTCAGTAAATGATTCGGTAAAATCACCTGTTTCTACATCTCCTACGCTCTCTAGTGGCTTAGCAAGTGGTGGTGGGCTAGCTGGCGCAAGTTCAATCGGCAATGGCACCGCTCAAGGCGCCGGCAATGGAAACGGTGACAGCTTCGTGGAATCGGCGTTGTCAAATGCGGCAGCTTCATCTGATGCCGCTGGGCTTGGAGCCGCAATTGGTTTCGGCGGTGGCGTTGGGCTTAGCGGCAGCGTCGACTAACTCAACACAAAATTTGAAGGAGTACGACTATGAAAAAGTCATTGAAAATTATCTCTCTATCAACGGCGATGGCAATGTGTGTATCGTTTGCTCAACATGCTCAAGCCCAATCCTCCGCAGAGCGGCGCGCTGAAGCTCAACGCGCGTGCGATGAAGCATTGGAAATAAACACGCGTGAAGCGCTTAAAGAGTTCCGAAAAAAGTACAGATTTTCCCGAACTTCATGCAGCTCTCTCGCGTTTAATCAAAGAGCAAATGGCCTCTTTGATAGGGGCGATAAAAATAGCAACTTCAGTACATCCGCATCGATACAATCTGGTGATGGAAACAACGGAAGCAATGGAGGAGCACAAAATAGCGGAAATGGCGGAACGGGTGGAAACGGCGGCGGTAACAATGACGACGTTGCCGGCGGAAACAATAGGAACGATCACCCAATCATTGAGGCAATGAGAGCGGCTAATACTAGCCCAATCTCAGACGCAACGCTGAACCAATTGCAAAGCATTATCAATGATGCAAATTGAATCTCTCGATCTTGCAAGAATTTAATCGGGCCTTCGGGCCCGTTTTTTTAAATTGAACGTTTACAAAGTGTGAACGATCGAACGGTAGAATCTTATTCGAAACACCACTAATCAGGTGATCGAATATGCCAGCTTTTACCACGCCACTGACAAACCCACGAACGATGATATTTCAAATCGTTGTCGCGCTTTACATGTGTGCGAGTGCAGCCGCAGCGACCTCGAAACCCCCAATCAAAATAACTGCTGACCGCGGTGGCGTGATAATCGACTATGCTTTGCGCGTCAAAAATGCGGAGACCTCTGGGAGGCAAATCAGGTTTTTAGGTCGGTGCGACTCAGCGTGCACGTTGTTTCTAGCGCTGTCATCAAAAAGAACCTGCATTTCAACCAGAGCTTCATTCGGGTTCCACTTGCCGTACGGCAATTCTCCAGCCACTAATGCGAAGGCAGCAAAGTACTTGATGGATAGATATCCTACCTGGGTAGTTCGCTGGATTAACGCGAATGGCGGATTAGGTCATGCTACTAAACGAATGAACTATTCCTACGCAAAAAACTACTTAAGTAGTTGCTAGATCAATAGTGTCGCGCATCTGACGCGCACGTGCTAATGGCACATCGGGATATTTGCCCAATGCCAAAAGTCCCTCACGCCCATTTAGGCGATACTTGAACCTAAACAATTTTGAACCATTGGGTTTAACCAAAACAAATAAGCTGTCGAAGTCAGCAACTTTGTAGGCTTTTTCTCTTGGCTTGAGATTCTTTAGTTTTACATCTGTTAAAGGCATTTTTGGGGGTACCACAACTCGTTAAATAGCGCGATACCCCCAAAATAGCGGGATACTGTTAATCTACGTCGGATGACATCGGACAAATAGTTAGATAAACCCTTTATAATAAGGGATTAAATGAATGTCATCGGATTTATTTGGATTGGAAAATGGTGCCCCCACACGGACTCGAACCGCGGACCTACTGATTACAAATCAGTTGCTCTACCAACTGAGCTATAGGGGCAACGCCACGCCAGATAGCATAATTTCATCGCCTGTAAAGGCCTTTAAGCCACCTTTGCTAAATCTGTGCGTTTTGATTACACAAAAAGCCAATAATATTGAGTTAAGGCCGAACGATGAGTTTAAAAAAATGTGACGCGCTTCACTTTGTTTCCTCCAATACGGAATCAGCACAGGAAGCCACAAACCTGCTGGCAGCTCTTTACGGCCAATCAAGCCCAGATGAAGCCGATGTAATTGTCGCGTTGGGCGGTGATGGCTTTATGCTCGCCACTATCCATCGGTTTATGAACTGCGACACTCCAATTTATGGTATGAACCGCGGCACCGTGGGATTTCTGATGAATGAGTACATCGAAGAAAACCTGCGAGAACGCATCGGGCAGTCAATCAGCGAAACCATTCGCCCCTTGACAATGCTGGCTGAAGACAGGGACGGTAACAAAACAGAAGCAATGGCCATTAATGAGGTCTCGCTTTTCAGGCAGTCTTACCAGGCCGCCAAGATCAAAATTACAGTCGACAATCGTGTGCGGCTTGATGAACTTGTATGTGATGGCTTGATGGTTGCGACACCCGCAGGTTCAACAGCCTATAATTTATCAGCTCAAGGACCAATAGTACCGCTTGATGCTCCCCTGCTCGCTCTGACACCCGTGAGCCCCTTCAGGCCGCGCAGGTGGCGTGGCGCGTTGCTGCCGAACCAAGCGAGCGTCGAACTTGAAGTCTTGGAAGAGGACAAGCGACCGGTCAACGCAGTGGCAGACCACACCGAAGTTAAATCGGTCCGCAAGGTGCGTATTGAAGAATCGCGCGATGCAACCGCCACCCTATTATTTGATTCATCGCACTCGTGGGACGAGCGAATTTTGGCCGAGCAGTTCAAATACTAGGTACAAAAAACCCGCCCAATTTACATTGGACGGGCCTGGTACTTTGTTACAAATCAGCGTTTTACATTGCAGCTTTTGGCAATATGACCTTGTCGATCACGTGGATCACACCATTTGATGTTTCGATGTCGGCTGTAACCACTTTCGCATCATTGACCATTGGACCATTGTCGAGATCGATTGTGACGTTTTCGCCCTGCACAGTCGCAGCCATCATATCGTCGCTCAAATCGCCTGACATAACTTTACCTGGTACCACATGGTAAGTCAGGATCGCTGTAAGCTTGTCTTTGTTTTCAGGTTTTAGAAGATCGTCAACTGTTGAACCCAGCGCCGCAAAAGCATCGTCAGTCGGTGCGAACACTGTGAACGGGCCGTCGCCTTTCAATGTATCAACAAGACCAGCAGCCTGCACTGCAGCAACCAGTGTTTCAAAGTCTGAGTTGCCTGCAGCGGTGTCGACAATGTCTTTTTTATCCATTGCAAATGCTGAACCGGCCATAATGCCTGCTGCTAAAATACCTGCAATTGCTGTTTTGAACGTTTTCATGAGTCATCTCCCTGATGATTAAAGTTGGGGCCAGATGCGGGGGCTGCATCTGTCAAGGTCTACGACTGTGGTAGCAAATGGTTCATGAGTTTTAAGGCAATTATCTTCTTGCATTTTATCCAGTTTTTATCTTTCCAATCACAATTGCGACACTAAGGCCGGAAATAACCTTAACAATTAACGGCGAGAGGCAGTTTTTGTTGACAATTTCGCCGTTACTGCCTATCGCCGCCCTATAAGCCGCGCCCACGAGGGGTGCCGCAAATTTGATTAAAAAACAACGGATATCCATTGGTCTCATTTGCTGACCTCGGCTTGTCGGAAAAAGTTCTAAAGGCCGTAGAGGACGTTGGTTATTCAGAACCGACACCAATTCAAGAAGGCGCCATCCCGCACGCTCTGTCGGGCAAGGATGTGCTCGGCATTGCGCAAACAGGTACCGGCAAGACGGCTTCATTTGTATTGCCAATGATCACGCGCCTTGAGCGCGGTCGCGCGCGTGCACGTATGCCGCGAACATTGATACTAGAGCCGACCCGCGAGTTAGCAGCCCAGGTTGATGAGAACTTCGATAAATATGGCAAATATCACAAGCTAAACGTTGCACTGCTTATCGGCGGTGTTTCATTTGGCGATCAGGAACGCAAATTGGAACGGGGCGCCGATGTTTTGATTGCAACGCCCGGCCGGCTGCTCGA